>JAVHLI010000022.1 GCA_031082185.1 bacterium
AAGCAGCCCCGGGAAGCCGTTGACGGCTGCGATCTGGTCGTCACCGCGGGGCCGATTCTGCGTACGCCGCACGCGACGATCAAGGCCGGCTGGCTGAACAAAGGGGCGTTCGCTTCGCTCGTGGATTTCGATTCCTACTGGGACGGCCCGGCCATGAAAGAAACGGACAAGTTCTGCACGGACGACGTTCCGCAGTTGGAGCACTATCGCAAGGCAGGGTATTTCCAGAACATCCCGCCAGTCTATGCCACCGTTGGCGAGTTGGTGGCAGGGAAGAAACCCGGACGCGAAGATCCCAAGGAGCGCACCATGACCTGCAACCTGGGGCTGGCCCTGGACGACGTGGCCACCGCGCCCATTGTCTACCGCTGCGCGGTCGAGCGCGGGATTGGGACCTGGCTGAAGCCGTAACCCAGGCGGCGATCGCATGCGCCCGGCGGCGTTCGGCGGCGCGCTACAGGCTCCCCAGCCAGACCCAGAAGTTCTTGAACGCCACGAAGAGCAGTGTCA
Source organism: bacterium (assembly GCA_031082185.1). Classification (NCBI taxonomy): domain Bacteria; species bacterium. The sequence continues at coordinate 511 of JAVHLI010000022.1, forward strand.
CCGCCAGCACGCGGCGGATGTGCACGGGAAGAAGCCGGTGCGCGCCGAGCCGGGAACCAACCAGGCCTCCCAGGAACGCCGCGATAACGAGCGGCCCCAGATCGCCTACAACCAGGGCGCCGCGCGCCGCGCGGCCAGCCAGCCCCGCGATCGAGTTAACCACGATGAACGCGGCCGAGACCGCCGCGGTCTGCTTTGCGCCGGCCCACCCGGCGAGAATCATCAGCGGGCTCAGGAAGATCCCGCCGCCGACCCCAACGATGCCTGACAAGATCCCGATGCCGGCGCCGGATGCCAGCGCCACCGGAAGGGCAAGGGGCTTCGGGGGCCGCTCTGACGGAGTCCACCACAGCCGCACGGCCGCCCCCAGCAGCGCTGCGCCCAGGAGCAGGGTGTAGACGCGCGGGGCAACGTGCAGCAGCCCGCCCAGGTACGCTGCCGGAACCGAGGTGGCCATAAACGGCCATGCCAGCCGGATCGAGAAATGACCGGCGCGCGCGTATGTGACCGTCGCGATCCCGGCCACCAGGACGTTGAGCAGCAGCGCGCTGGTGGACATCTCGCGCGGGGGCACGCCGAAGAGACTCAGTATACCGAGGTACGCGGAGGCACCTCCATGGCCCACCGAGGAGTAAACCGCGGCGGCCGCGGCAACGAGCAGGAGTAGAAGCATGCCTGAATGGTTCGCAGGGCGCGCCGGGAGTCCTCCGGAGCGGGAGTCCTTCGAACAGGAAGCGCCGGTGGCCACACCGAAAGTTGCTCTTTGTGGCGAATGGGCAGCCGATCATCATCCTGGAGGACGTCCACAAGTGGTTCGGGAAACTGCACGTCCTGCGCGGCATCAACCTGGCCGTGGGCGCGGGCGAGGTGGTCGTGGTTGCCGGACCATCGGGATCCGGGAAGTCCACCCTGATTCGCTGCATCAACCGCCTCGAAGCCCACAGCCAGGGACGCATCGTGGTAGACGGGACCGAGCTGACGGATGACCTGCGCAAAGTGGACGCCGTGCGCAGTGAGGTGGGCATGGTCTTCCAGTCGTTCAACCTGTTCCCACACTTGACGGCGCTGCAGAACATCACGCTGGCGCCCATCCAGGCGAGGAGGTGGCCGCGCGGACGGGCTGAGAAGATCGCCCGCGACCTGCTGCTCCGCGTCGGCATTCCGGAGAAGGCCGATTCCCATCCCTCACAGCTCTCGGGCGGCCAGCAGCAGCGGGTGGCCATCGCGCGGGCGCTGGCGATGCAGCCCAAGATCATGCTCTTCGACGAGCCCACCTCGGCGCTCGATCCGGAGATGATCCAGGAGGTGCTGGACGTCATGCGCGACCTGGCGCGGGGCGGGATGACGATGATCGTGGTCAGCCACGAGATGGGGTTCGCGCGCGAGGTCGCCGACCGACTGGTCTTCATGGACGAAGGCACAATCGTCGAAGAAGGCGCGCCCGAGCACTTCTTCACAAACCCAAAGGAGGAGCGCACCAGGATCTTCCTGTCCAAGATCCTGCACCAGTAGGCATGCGCCGGAAACCCATGGAGATCATTGACGCCCACCTGCACCTCACCACCGCCGCGATGTACAGGCGCCAGCGCGACCGGGCATCGATAATCCGCGCGGTCGCCCGGGAACGCGCCCGGTCCCGCGGCCAGACCTTCCAGGAGCGGATTGCCCATCTCGAAGGGGTCACGCTGGCCGAGCAGGCGCAGATGTGGCTGGACGGTTTCGACAAGGCGGGAGTCTCTTCTGGGGTCTTCATCGCCATGGGCGAGGCCCACGACGATCTGGCCGAGTTCGTCAGGCTGCGGCCTGATCGGCTCTACGGCTGCGGATCGCTCATGGACCCCACGCACCCGGACGCGGCGCGGACCGTGCGGCAGTTCCCCTCGATGGGGATCCGAGCGCTCAAGCTCTACGCGCCGGCCTACCGGGTGGCGCTCAACGACCGCTTGGTCTATCCGGTATACGAAGCGGCCGCCGAGTGCAACCTGCCGATCATCATCCACTTCGGCATCACGGTCGGGATGTTCTACGACCTGACCTTCGCCAATCCGCTGGCGCTGTCGGGCCCGGGCCGGGAGTTCCCGGAGATCACCTTCATCGTGGCTCACTTCGGCGCCGGCTTCCTGCGCGAGACGCTCCTGCTCGCCTACCACACCGAGAACATCTGCGTGGACACCTCCGGCACCAACAACTGGCGCACCTTCGTACCCGGCGAGCCGTCTCTCGAGCAGGTCTTCAGGGACACACTGCGAGCTTTCGGACCGTCGCGCATCCTGCTCGGCACCGACTCGACCTACTTCAGCGGATACCGGCAGGAGATCGTGGAGGAACAGGTGGCGGTCCTGGAGCGGCTCGAACCAAGCGATGATAAGCGGGCCCTGATCTTGGCCGGAAACGCTCGACGGATATTCGGCATCACGGGTTAATGCCCGGGCGCGGCAGGCAGGCGACCTGACGTTGGGCGCCTGAAGCAGGTCGGAATCGGGAAGAATGACCATGGAGACCATGGCCACTACCGAACCGGCAGAGATCAAGCCCGCAGGCGGGCCGGCGATCTTCCATCTGGCCGACGTCCGCCTGGGAGGCGCGTTCCCGTTCCTGGGGAATGCGGGTTCCGCCCACCGCCTTCAGGTACGCGACACCTTTGTGCGGGCCGTGGATCAAGGCCTGGAGCTTGCCCCGGCCCTGGTGCTGATCACCGGAAACCTGTTTGGGACGCCCTTTCCCCCACGGGACCTGGCCGAGTTCGCGTGCGCGCAGCTCGAGCGCTTCTCTAAGCGCGGCATCCCGGTGCTCATAGCCGCCGGGCCGCTTGACGCCTGCTACGAGAAGGTCTACGCCCAAGGGGCGTTCTCCGATCTCGAGCGCGTCGTTGTATTCCCGGAGACGCCGAAGGCCGTGGAGCTGCGTGACCTCGACCTAACCGTAGTCGGCGTATCCTGTGGCGCGGCACCGGTGCAGGTTGAAGCACTTGCGGCCGTTGCTGCCCACAAGCACCGGCGCTGTCTGGTCGGAGCGTTGCACATGCAGATCCCCGAGTCCGAAGAGGGCCTCCGCGCCCTGCACCGCCAGATCGCGGCATCGGGAGCCGACTACCTGGCCCTGGGAGGATCGCCGGTCCGACGCAATCTCTCGGCCGAAGCGGTCACGGCCTGGTGCCCGGGAGCCCCAGAGATGGTGGCCGCGGAGGAGGGTGAGGGCGCGCCCCTATTCGTGCGGTTTGGGGACGGGATCACGAAGGAGCCCGCCCACCCGGCACAGCCCGGCCCCCTGGTGCAGCCCGTTCCCGTGGCGCAGCGGCGGTTCATCCGGCACGTCTTCGATCCGGCGGCGTTCAACTCGACGGAGGAACTGGCCGACGCGATCCGGGCGCTGGCCGATCCCAATCATGCCGCGGTCATCCAGATGTGCGGGGCCTCCCGCATCAACCAGTTCATTGATGTGGATGATCTGCGCAACCGCCTCTCCTGCGGCTTCCTCTCTCTGGAGATCGTGGACGATTCGTTGCCGTCTCCCGCAGACCTGGAAGCGGCGGCGTATCCGGAGCTTTCGGTGGCCGGCAGGTTCGTGGGGGTGGCGCGGGCCGAAATGTCAAGGGCGTCAGACCCGGAGGCCATCCGCCGGGCGGGCGCTGCGCTGCGCCTGGGGCTCTGGCTGCTCGAAGGACGGCGCCCTTCATGACCATTACCCGGATCCGGCTGCGCCGGTTCAAGCGCTTCGCCGACTGGCAGGCGGACCTCGGCCCCGGGCTCACGATCGTGCGCGGCCCCAACGAGACCGGCAAGACCACCCTCATGGAAGCGATCTTCGAGGGCTTGTTCGGCAGCCCGGCGCGCGGGGAAGCCGTCGCGCGGATGCGTTCTTGGGGCGAGTCGCGCCTTGGCGAGATCACTATCGGGATGCGGGTGGGCAGCAATTGCTACCTGCTGAGAAAGGACCTGGAAGCGGGCACGATCCTGCTCCAGCGAGAAGGCGGCGGTGACCGCGTCGAGGCCCCCCGCGACGTCCAGCGGCGCCTGCTGGAGTGGATCGGGCTGGCCACCGAGGGCGCCTACCGGGCAACGGCATTCGTCGCGCAGGGCGATATCGCACGCGTAGGCGATGACCGCCGCCTGCTCAGCACCCACCTATCGCGCGTCCTCAGCGGCACCGGCGCCGAGGGCGTCCAGGGCGCGCTGAGGTGGCTGGCGGAGCAGCGGACCCGGCTTGTTGCGGATCTGCCGGGCGGTGGGGGGGCGGCCGATCGTGTCGCGGAGTTGCTGGAACGGCAGACCGCGCTGCGACAGCGCGAGGAGCGCGCGCAACGCCACCGCCTGGAGCTGCGCGAGATCGTGCAGAAGCTGGAGGGAGCTGAGCGTGAGGCCGGTGAGAGGGCGGAACTCGCGCGTGTTGCGCGGTGGGTGGCCGATCTTCATCGCCGGAAGCAGGCGCTCGTCGAAGAAGAAGCTGTGACCAGGGAGCACCTCAATCGCGCGGAGGGGTTGCTGAATCGCCTGGCTGAGGTCGAGGCAGGGCTGGCGGCATTCTCGTCGCAGCAGGAGGCGCTGATTGCCGACCTGTTCCAGGCACGCCGCCAGTACCTCCTGGCGGAGTCCGGCCATAACGAATCGCGCGAGCAGGCCGTCCGCGAAGAGCGTCTCCTGGAGCACCTGGCCACGCGCCACCAAGTCGCGGCAAGGGTAGGCGCCATGGGGTGGACGCTGGCCGGCAGCGGTGGGATCATCATCGCCGGAGGCGCGCTCATCGCGGCATTCCTGCACCACTGGATCGGCTGGGTGCTGTTGGCCTCCGGCGCGCTCATCGCGGCCGCCGCCGTGGGCTACCGCGGCCGGACCACCGAGGCCGGGGCCGACTACCGGGCGCAAGAGCAGCGGGTGCTCGATCTGCGCCGACGCCTTGAGACGCTCAAGCGCGAGCTGGTCCAGGCCGGCGAAGTTGTAACGGAGCGTCTTCGCGCCGTGGGAAGCACGGAGATCGAGGAAGTGGAGCGCCGATTCTCAAGCTACATGGACCTCCTGCGCGAGCGCGAGGAGATTCGGGCATCGCTGCGGCAGATCCGCGGCAGCGATCCGAAGGCGGCACTGGAAGGCCGGTTGCGCGAGATCATTGAGGAGCTTTCCAGCGCGCGTGCCACGATAGGCACGCTTCCCAAAGGCGCCCGGCTGCTTCCGGCCAACGGTGTTGAGCAGCTCGAAAGGGAGAACCGGAAGACCGTGGGCGTGCTGGAGGAGCTTCGGACGCGGCGCGCACGGCTGGAAGGCGTCCTCGAAGAGATGCGCGGACAGGGCGAAGAAGGTCCTCGCCTGACCGAGGAGATGGCCGGCCTTCAGGCGCGTGCCGCGCGCGCCGCGCAGCATGTGGAAGTGATCGCCCTGACTGCGCGGATGCTCGAGGAGGCCCGCTCGCAGAGCGTGTACCCTGCACGGGAGCTGCTGGAGCGCCGGGCCGGGCAGTACCTTTCATCGGCCACCAACGGAGTCTACAACAGGGTGGCGATTGAAGAGCGCACGCTCCGGACGCAGGTGTGGGCACCCTCTGCCGGTGACTGGAAGGAGGCGGGCGACCTCAGCCAAGGGATGAGCGACCAGCTCTACCTCTGCCTGCGCCTGGCGTTGCTGGACGTCATCACCGAGGACCGCCGGCCCCCGGTGTTCCTCGATGAGCCGTTCGCCCACCTCGATGGGGATCGGCGCCGTGCCATGCTCGCGCTCCTCGTTGCCGCGGCGAAAGACCGTCAGGTGGTTCTGCTCACCTGCTCGCCCGACTGCGACGCCGCCGCCGACCGGGTCATCGTGCTGGAGCCGCCTCAGACATCGGCGTGAAGATCACGGATCTCCGCCTGGCGCTGGTCTTCGTCCCGTTCCCCGGCCCGGTCTACCCGGCCTGGCGCGCCGGCGGCGTCCAGGAAGGCACGCTGGCCACGGTCCTCGAGGTTGACACGGACGCCGGGATAACCGGCGTCGGCACCGCCTTCGCCCACGGCCGGCGCGAAATGATCGAGACCGTCGAGCACATGGTCAAGCCCTACCTGATCGGCAAGGACCCGTTTGCGGTCGAGCGTCACATCCACCTGCTGCGGACCGCCGGCATGTTCGGCGCAAAGCCCTGGCTGGTGGACATTGCCCTCTGGGACATCATCGGCAAGGCCGCCGGGCTGCCGCTCTACCGGCTGTGGGGAGGATACAGCGACCGGGTCAAGGCGTACGCCAGCACCGCCGAGGTCCGGCCTCCTGCGCGCCGCGCCGACGACATCCGACGCTACCGCGACAACGGCTTCCGCGCGGTCAAGCTGCGGCTGCACCACGACGACCCCGGGGACGATCTCCGCGTTGTCGAGGCCGCGGTGGCCGCCGGCGGCGGCGAGGTCGAGATCATGGCCGACGCCAATCAGGGAACGATTCTGCCCTACCACACGATGGGCCCGCGCTGGTCGTACGAGACCGCGCGCTTCATGGCGCGCGAATTGGGGCAGTTGGGCGTCGTCTGGCTGGAAGAACCGCTGCCCCGTTTCGACTTCGACGGCATCGCGCGCCTGTCCGCCGAGGTGGACATCCCCATCGCCGGCGGCGAGGCCAACGCCGGCCTGCACGAGTTCCGGTGGCTGATAGAGAAGCGCTGCTACGACATCCTCCAGCCCGACGCCACGCTGTCGGAAGGGCTGTTCCAGCTACGCAAGGTCGCGGGAATGGCCGAGGCGCACGGGCTGCGGTTCGTCCCGCACACCTGGGCCGACGGTATCGGCATGGCCGCGAACCTGCAACTGGCGGCCTCGGTGCCCAACTGCGGCTATCTGGAGTTCCCCTACGATCCCCCGCACTTCACCATGGAGGCGTTCCAGGCGCTGCTGGTCGAGCCGATCCGAGTGGAGGCCGACGGCTGCGTGCGGGTTCCCGAGGCGCCTGGCCTGGGCGTTGAGTTGAACCGGGAGGCGGTGGAACGGTTCCGGGTGGGGTGAAGTGGTTGCTCTTTCTGGAAGTCTAGACTACCATAAGATTGAGCAACCATTCAATAACGGGGTGATCCCATGGGCGGGAAGTCCAGAAAGGCCACTTTCAATCTCCATGAGGATGTGCTCGCTGCATTGAGCGAGGTGGTTGCGCGCGGTGCGATTCCTAGCAAGAACGCCCTGGTGGACAGGGCGCTGAGAAGGGAGCTCAAGGAACTGCAGCGGCAGTTACTGGCGGCTTCCTGGAGAGAGGCCGCGCAAGACCCCCTGTTCATGCGAGACCTGGGAGAGATTGAGGATGCATTCATAGATGCCGACGCCGAAACCTCCGGGGGGAATGCGTGATCAGCCCGCTTCAGTGGGCAGTCGCAGAAGCCGATCTCAATCCTGCTCGCGGATCAGAACAGCGGGGGACACGCCCGGTGCTCATCGTGAGCAGCGAGGCTTTCAACCAGGCGATGCCCAATGTGACCGTTCTCCCGCTTACCTCAACGCACCGGCGCCTATACCCGGCTGAAGTCCTCCTTCCTGGCGGCGAGGCAGGGCAGCCCCAGGATTCCATCATTATGGCCCATCAGATAAGGACCATTTCCAAGGCGCGGTTGAAGGGGCTCACAGGGTACCTGCGAGATCCTACGTTGCGCCATCGAGTGCAGCAGGCCATTCGGGATCACCTGGACCTGGACTGACCGTGCACACGCGGGCCTTCCGCAAGGCCGACGGCCGCCGCCTGATACTCTACGGTACTGCCGCCCACACGCTCCGGCAGCAGTCCGAGGGGTCGAGCGCAAGTGAGAATCCTTCTCACTTGCGCTGGCATCCGCTTCGGGAGGAATGGGTGGCCTATGCCGCCGGCCGCCAGGAGCGGACGTTCCTGCCTCCGGCGGAGTTCTGCCCGCTCTGCCCCACGCATCCTGGAGGGCCGCCGACGGAGATCCCATTCGAGGATTTCGAGGTCGCGGTCTTCGAGAACCGGTTTCCCGCGTTCGGGGGCCTGCAGGGCCCGCTGCCGGAGATCCCTGCGGGGCCTGTGGAAACCGCGCCTGCCCTGGGGGCGTGCGAGGTCGTCGTCTACACGCCGGAGCACACCGGGAACCTCGGCACGCTGACGCAGGAACGGCGCGAACTGCTGGTGCGGGTGTGGGCCCAGCGGTACCGCGATCTGTACGAGCGGGAGGGCGTCCGGTTCGTGATGCCCTTTGAGAACCGCGGCGACGCCGTGGGCGTCACGCTCCATCATCCGCACGGCCAGATCTACGCGTATCCTTTTGTACCGCCCGTGCTTCAGGCAGAGGCCGCGGCGTTCCGGCGGGAGCCGGTGTTGGAGCGCCTCCTTGCGCAGACCCGGGACAGGTACACCGTTGAAGAGGACGGCGCCGTTTCGGTGGTCGTGCCGCCGTTCGCCCGCTTCCCGTACGAAACCTGGGTGATCCCGAAGCGCGCCCAGCCCGGACCGTGGACCCTGGATGACGTAGAGGTAGCGTCCGTGGCAAGGGTGCTGGGAAGAGTTGTGTCGCGTTACGACGCGCTCTTTGGGCGGCCCTTTCCCTACGTGATGGTGCTGCACGCCGCGCCGAAGGGCGAGGAGCCGCACTTCCACTTCCACGTGGAATTCTATCCCATCATGCGCAGTCCGGAGCGATTGAAGTACCTGGCCGGAACCGAGCTCGGCGCCGGGACGTTTACGGTGGACGTCCTGCCGGAGGACGCCGCCCGGGCGCTCCGGCAGGCGGAGCCGTGAGCGGACCTTCCGAGGTCTGCGCGGAGGCCCCGGGCCGGGTCAACCTGCTGGGCGAGCACACCGACTACAACGAGGGTTTCGTTCTGCCGATGCCGCTCCGGCAGGTCACCCGCGTCTTCGCCGCGCGGGCCGACGGCGTGGTGGAGGCGTACGCCGAGGTATTCGATGAGCGACTGGCGCGTAAGATCGGAGGGCCGCGTGAGGGCACCTGGCTGGATTACGTCGCCGGCTGCGTGTGGGCGCTCGCCCAGGAAGGGATCCACCTGCCGGGCGCAAGGTTTCGCATTGAGCGCGGGGTGCCGCCCGGCGCCGGGCTGGCCAGTTCCGCCGCCCTCGAGGTCGCCGTCCTGCGCGCGCTGCGGGCCTTGTACGAGATCCCTTTGGATGACCTGCGGCTCGCGCTGCTCGCCCATCGGGCCGAGGTGGAGTATGTCGGCGTGCGCTGCGGCGTGATGGACCAGATCGCCGGGTCGTTGGGCAGATCAGGTCAGGCCCTGTTCCTGGACACGCGCAGTCTACAGTGTGAGTGGGTCCCCATCCCCGCGGGGTATCGGTTCGAGGTGGTGGATTCGGGCGTTCCGCGCCGGCTGGTGGAGGCCGGCTACAACCGGCGCCGCGCCGAGTGCGAAGAATCTGCGGCGCGCCTGGGCGTCCGGGCGCTGCGCGATCTTGCTCCCGGCGACCTGGAGCGGATCGCCCGGCTGCCCGAGCCGCTCGGACGGCGGGCCCGGCACGTCGTCACCGAGAATGCACGGGTCCTGGCAGGGGTCGAGGCCCTTCGGGCGGGAGACGCGCGGACGTTCGGACGGTTGATGGTCGAGTCGCACCGGTCGCTGGTGGAAGACTACGAAGTGTCTACCCCTGAGTTGGACCGGCTCGTGGACCTGGCGATGGAACACGGGGCGCTGGGCGCGCGTCTGACAGGGGCCGGTTTCGGCGGGAGCATCGTGGCGCTGGTGGCGGATCGGTAGTAGCCGCGGTCGCGCGTCAGCAGGCTCTCAGCGGAGCCGCGTCAGAAGCTCGTCCGTGCCTTCCCGCACGTGTGGCTTGAGATAGCCGCGCCAGCGGGCGATGTGCTGGGGATCTACCTGCTTGCGCAAGACGGCCTCGCCCTCGCGCAGTTCAAACGCAACGCGCATGCCCGGCCGCAACCCCAGGGCATCGCGCACGCCCTTCGGAATCGTCACCTGTCCCTTCTTGGTAAGGGTGCTCACGCCATACCCCCCCAGACCGGTGTCCCGGCTCTCCACGCAAACCCGCCCTCGATTGAACCGGTCGAAGATCCGATCCATTCCCTCCCTTCCGTGTAGATGGCCACGGCCGTGCCTCCCACCACAACGGGGAAGAGCCCACGCTCCTCCATGGCCCGAACGACGAGCGCGGCGGCACGGACCAACTGATCGATCCTCCGGAGGTCCTCGGGGATCTGATCGAGCTGCGCCCTTAGGGCGTCAATCGAGCTTATGGGGGATCCCCGCAGATGCGCGCGTGCGCTCGATGGTGGCGAGGAGGCGTGCCTCGGCCGGGTCACGCGGACGGGCTCGGGTCGCGGAGGGCAGCCGTTTGGCGACCTCGCGGCCTCGCTGCCGGCGCGCCTTCAAAGTGTCCCATGAGATCGCCTTGCGAGCCACGATGTGCCTCCTTTGCCTTCACCATACATGATTAGGGGTTCGGGAGCCGATAGGCAAGTCCCAATGATGTCGATGCGATGTCGCCCTCTGTGGAGGGCAAGGAAAGGGGCGTCAAGTGTCAGGAAGACCGCGGCAGCGCCACCGTGAACCTGCTCCCCTCCCCCTCCCGGCTCTCCACCCACACCCGCCCGCCATGCGCTTCGACCAGCGACTTCACGATCGCGAGCCCGAGCCCTGAGCCGCCGCTCGCGCGCGATCGCGAGGCGTCCAGCCTGTAGAACCGGTCAAAGATCCGCTCGGTTTCCCCTGGAGGGATGCCCGGCCCGGTGTCGGCCACCCAGAACCGAAGCTCGTCCGGGTCGGCTTCTAGCCCCACGGTCACGGCTCCGCCCGCGGGCGTGTTGCGGATCGCGTTGTCGAGCAGGTTGTGGACGACCTGCATCATCCGCTCGCGGTCCACGCTGACCGCTGGAAGCCCGGCTGCTATCCGGCTCTGCACGGAGACGCTCTTGTCCGCGGCATGCGGACCTACCGCCGCCGCTGCGTCGACCACCAATGCGCTCAGATCCGTCGGCGCCCGGTGAAGCGGCAGCCGGCCGGCCTGTGCCAGCGACAGGTCCCGCAAGTCCTCGACGAGCCGCGCCAGCAGGCGCACCTGCGTGTGAAGCGCGGCCAGGCGATCGGGCGCGGGCTCCACCACACCGTCCAGCATACCTTCCAGGTTGGCCTGCAGCACCGACAGCGGTGTGCCGAGTTCGTGCGCGATGTCGGCCACCAGGTTGCGGCGGCTCTCCTCCAGTCGCCTCAGGTCGGCGGCCATGGTGTTGAACGCGCGTGCCAGGTTGCCCAGATCGTCGTCCGACGGCACCGGTACCTCCTGGGCCAGATCTCCCCGACCTATGCGCGCCGCGGCGTCCGACATCCGGCGCAGGGGGGTCGTCAGGTAGCGGGCCATGAGGATCCCCAGCAGCACGGCAGCCAAGCCTCCGGCCAGGGCAGCCAGCCAGGTCGTCCGGCGCAACTGCGCGAGGAAGTGCAACTCCTCCGGTCCCATCATGCGCCGCATCATCCGGCGCATCTCTCCAGGATCGGCCGTGTGTGGCATGCGGGGCCGCCCGATGGCGCCGGGAGGGAGCGGCTGCCCCGGTGGCACATGGCCCGGCGGGGGCAGCATCATTGGACCGCCCAAGAAGTAGTGGTCAAACTCGGCCCGGATCGTTGCACTCGAGATGACGCCTACCGCGGCAATGGAAACCAGGGCCACGGTCACGAAGGCCAGGATCAGCCGCCCCTGCAGGCTAGTCACGGCCGGGCTCCGCCAGGCGGTACCCTGCGCCGTGCACGGTGAGCACGTACCTGGGCTGGCGGGGATCGGGTTCGAGCTTGTGCCGCAGGTTCTTGACGTGGGCGTCAATCGTGCGTTCGTAGCCCTCGAAGGCGTGGCCCTGCACCAGGTCAATCAACTGGAGGCGCGTGAAAACCCGGCCCGGCGAGCGCGTGAGCGCGGCCAACAATCTGAACTCGGTCGGCGTCAACGCCACCACCACGCCGCCCCGGCGGACCTCCATGCGCCCCTGGTCAATCTCCAGGTCGCCGACAATCAGGACCTCGGCGGGCGCCTCGCCGCTGGCACGCCGCAGCACGGCCCTCACCCGGGCGACGACCTCGCGCGGGCTGAACGGCTTCGTAATGTAGTCATCAGCACCCAGCCCCAGGCCGAGCAGTCGGTCCACCTCTTCTCCGCGCGCGGTAAGCATGATGATCGGCGTGCCCCCGGCCGCGCGGATCTGGCGGGCGACCTCCCAGCCATCCACCTCCGGCAGCATCAGGTCAAGGATCACGAGATTGGGCTTCTCGTGCATGAAGGCCGCGAGCGCCGCCCGTCCGTCGGCGGCGCTCACGACGTGGTAGCCGTCGCGCTCGAGATACTTGCGGACGATGTCCGTGATCTCGGGTTCGTCGTCCACGACCAGAATTGTGCGGCGGCTCACCTTCGCGTAGGCCTCCAGTATGTCTCCCGTGCGCCCTACGGCGTCACGACGATCCGCCCGACCATGCCGGACTCGCGGTGGCCGGGAATGCTGCAGAAGAACTCATATGTACCCGGTCGCTTGGCCCGGATAGCGCCTGCAACCGTCTGCCCGGGCGGCGCCAGGAGCCGAACGCGCAGGCCCGGCACCGTGATGTCGTGCACGGAATCGTCATCCTTGTTGACCAGACTTAGGTTGACAACCTCACCGGCCTTGACCTGTATCTCAACCGGGTTGAAGGAGAAATCGGTGGCGGTAATCTCAACGGTCCGTGCGCCGGTTACCGGAGGGAGCGCCCATGCGCCCCTTCCCTGCCAGCCCCAAGGGCCGCGCATGTGGTGCCGCCCGAAACCGGGCATCATCGGGCCGTGATGCCAGCCCCATCCGCTGCCGCGGCCCCCCCATCCTGCCCCATACCATCCTGCCCGGCCCACGCACACCAGGCCGACAATCCCAACAACGATCAGCACAACTCCCAAGAGCATTCGGTTTCGCATCGCCCTCTCCATCTGCCCCGACCTAGGAAAGCTCTCTCTTGATCGCGTCGTACTCCTCGCGCGTGACCTCGCCCCTGGCCAAGCGGCGCTTCAGGATCTCGATCGGCGCCTCATCCTGGCCTGCCTGCGCGCCCATTCCCCCGCGGCGCACGAATGATGTGATCACGAGCACGATCCCCACGAGTATCAGCAGCCAGAAGAGCATCCCAAGAAACGGCATCCCCCAACCTCCTGCCCAACGTCCATCGGCCCACGGCGCTCCGGACCATCCTCCGCCCATCATGCCGGGACCCATCATGCCCCATCCGCCCATCATCCCGATGCCGCCGAGAACCGGCAGCAGGAGGAGCACACCGATCACCACAAGTGCGATTACGCCAGCGTGCCGACAACATGCCATCGCCATCACCTCGCTATCCAGTCTGGACAGGGGACCGGAAGTCCCGATCCCCTGCCCGGATTCCTGCACGCCTACCGGATGACCTGCTCCCGGATCACCGTGCCGTAGTGCCAAGCGTACCAGACCTGCCCACCGTACGCATTGACGCTGGCGAGCGCGAAGTTCTTCCCGTCACGCGCCAGCCGATAGGTGAAGAAGCCTGGGAACTCGACCACCTTGCCGATGCCGGCGCCTGGGAACGCCTGGGCGATCCAGGCCTGCAGCGCGGCTCTGGCCTTTGCCTCATCGAGCTGCGCCACCGGTGGGCGGGCGCCAGGGGCGCCGGGAGACGGCTGCGGGCCATAGCCCATCCCCGAGCCCATCATGCCGCCGGGACCCATCATGCCCATTCCGCCGGCCAGCCGGCCGTACTTGAGGTTCCACATCATCGGAGGGCCCATCTCGAACGTGACGTTGCCGTTGTAGCGGTCCACCAGCAGGCCGAACGCGCCCTTCCCGGTGCTCTTCTCCGTCACCACGGCGTAGTAGACGTTCGAGAACTCTATGATCTCGACCGGCACCAGGTCAGGATTCCCGTACTGCCCAACGAACTGCCGGACGCGGGTGATCGCCTGATCCACCGGAAGCGCCGGTCCCCGTGGCTGAACGCCGCCAGGCTGGAAGTACCCCGGCATCCTTCCGGGCCCCATGCCGGGCCTCATCATCTGAGCGAGCGCCGGGGTGGCCAGTGTTGCGATCACGGCCGCGGCGCCCAAGACTGCCATCGCACGCTTCATCATGTCCCATCTCCTCTCGGATGCGGTTATCAACCTTCACTCCTGAGACTATCCGGGCGCGGTGCAGAAGCCATGAATCAGGTGTGAATGTTTCGTGAACGTCGGTAGGTATATGATGGGGGCGGTAACGCCAAATGAGAGTCCCTGAGGCCCGCGCCGCATCAGCCATGGCCGCGTTTCTCGACGCCAGGACAGCAGAGGGCTCGCTCTGCGAATCCCTGGCGGAGAGCAAGGTGCGATGCGTCGCGTGCGGGCACCGCTGCGTCATCCTGCCCGGGCGCAGGGGAATCTGCCGGGTGCGGTTCAATGACGGCGGAACGCTCCGTGTCCCCTGGGGATACGTCGCCGGGCTGCAGTGCGACCCAACCGAGAAGAAACCCTTCTACCATGTGCTGCCGGGCTCCACGACGCTCACATTTGGGATGCTGGGCTGCTGCCTCCACTGCCCTGGATGCCAGAACTGGGTGAGTTCGCAGGCGCTGCGTGATTCCGCCGCCGGGGTCGCGCCTGAGGACATCTCGCCAGAAGAGATCGTGGCCTTCGGCCTCCGGTGCGGAGTGCGGATGGTGGCCAGTTCCTACAACGAGCCGCTGATCACGTCCGAGTGGGCGGTTGCGGTCTTCGAGAAGGCGCGGCGTGCCGGGCTTCTCACCGGAATCGTGAGCAACGGCTATGCCACGCCCGAGGTACTGTCCTACCTGCGCCCATGGTGCGACTGCTTCAAGGTGGACCTGAAGTGCATGAGCGCGCGGAACTACCGCGTCCTGGGCGGCGTGCTCGACCGGGTGCTCGAGGCGATCCGAATGGTCCACGTGATGGGATTCTGGATGGAGGTCGTCACCCTGGTGATTCCCGGTTGGAACGATTCAGACGGCGAGATGGCAGACGCCGCCCGGTTCATCGCCTCGGTCTCGCCGGATATCCCCTGGCACGTGACCGCGTTCCACGGGGACTACAGGATGACCGGCCACAGGAGCACCCCGGTCGCCACGCTGCTGCGGGCAGCGCGAATCGGTCGGGCCGAGGGCCTGCGGTTCGTGTACGCCGGGAACCTGCCCGGGCAGGTGGGGTCCTACGAACACACCTGCTGCCCCGGCTGCAGGGCCGTTCTGGTTGAACGCAGCGGGTTCTACGTCCGGCAGAATCGGCTGGAAGAGTCGGGCGGCCGCTGCCCGGACTGCGGACAGGTCATTGCCGGAATCTGGTCGCGGGCTCCTGGCACAGGTGGGCTCCGGCCATAAACTGGGAGCGGCGCCGGGGCGTCCAAGGGGCATGATGGAGTTGCGCGGCGCGGCGCAGGGCCTGCTGCTGACAGCAGCCCTGCTGGTGGCCACGACAGTAGGGGTTGCCGCGCAGAGCCGCGGGCCCGTCAGCCGCACCGGAGCGATTCACCACGGCGGGATCGAGCGTACCTACCGCATCCACCTGCCCTCATCGACGGGCAAAGCCGGCCCGATGCCCCTGGTCCTTGCCCTACACGGCGGCGGCGGCACCGGCCTGAACATGGAGCAGCTCACCCTCGGCGGATTCAACCGCCTCTCGGAAACCCACGGCTTCGCGGTGATCTACCCGGACGGTGTGGACCGGCACTGGAACGATGGCAGGGGAGTTGTAGACTACCGCGCCCACAGGGAAAACGTGGACGACGTCGGCTTCATCTCGGCGCTCATCGAACACGTGGCTCAGACCCAGGGCATTGACCGCGGCCGCGTCTTCGCGACAGGGATCTCCAACGGCGGGCTGCTCTCGATGCGCCTGGCTCACGAACTCTCCCAGAAGATCGCCGCGATCGCGCCCGTCGCCATCTCCATGACCGACAAGATCGCCGCAATGCGCGCGCCGGCCAGGCCGATCCCGATCGTGCTGATCCCTGGCACACACGACCCCCTGGTGCCCTGGGAAGGAGGGAATCTTGGTTTCCCGGGCGGCCGCGCGGTAGGCAGGGTGTTGTCTGTGGCGGAGACCGTGAGGTACTGGGTCAACCACAACAGGTGCGCCCCGACGCCAACCGTCACGCGTGAGCCCGACAGGGATCCCGGCGACGGCACGCGCGTGCGCCGCGAGGCCTATGCCGGGTGCAGCGAGGGCGCTGACGTCATCGTGTACGTGGTCGAGGGCGGCGGGCACACCTGGCCCGGAGGGCTTCCGTATCTCCCGGAGCGCGTGATAGGCAGGACAAGCAGGGACATCTATGCCAACGAGGTCGTCTGGGACTTCTTCAGAAAGCACGCCATCAGATGATGCTCCGGGGAGTGGCATAATGATCCACGCTGCCCGTGCGGCGGCCACCGAGGCATTCTGTGCCGCAGCACCAGCCTCTGCCGGCTGGGATGGGAAGCGCGGTGGGCAGGCGGCGCAGCCATCATCACCTCTGAGAAGAGTCCATGGCCTGGAAACAGCGGGGGCGGTGCTGGTCGAGAGACGCGATCTACACCCGAGCGGTTGGGCGTCTAGCGCCCAGCATCAGCCGCGGCGCCTGGCCCCGTCCGCTGCATGCTGCAGTTAGGCAGCCCGGTTGGCACCTTCAGTCGCGCGATGCCGAAAGACGTAAATCGCCCAGCCTAGGGTGTCTCTGCCCCATCGCAGGTAGACCGCCTTGTTCTTGGCAACTCGCCGGACGAGCTCCGGGAGATCCGGATCATTCGGGTGAGTGCGAGCGTGCTCAGCCGTCGCGTACCATTGGAGGCCCTCGTAGCTGTCCCAATCCTCCTTGCTGCTCACGAGCGTGTAAACGAGGTCGAGCCCTCGCTGTTCCCCGGCCTCGGCATTCGAGGCGTGGGTGCCAAAGCCTTCCCTGGTATCGCCAGTGGCCTGGAGGTAGTCCTCTGACGGCTCCCGCAACCAATAGGGCTCGCCAGCGATCACCCAGCCGCCGGGCTCGACCATGCTCACCAGTGCATCCAGAGTGCCAGCGTGACCACCGAAGATCCAGCTGGCCCCGATACACGAAGCCAGGCTGAAGCTGTGGGGCTTGTCGGGCCGGAAGTCGGCACCGTCCATCTGCGTGAAGATGACGTTGGCCCCCGGCACGCGCGCCTCGAGCCTTCCCCTTGCCTGGAGGATGTAATAGGGAGAGATGTCGATGCCCGTGGCACGCACCCCATAGGCTTCGGCCAGACGGATCAAGAATTCGCCCTTGCCACAGGCGATGTCAACCACGCGAGAGTCCGGCGGTAGACGCAGGAGCTCGACAAGCCGCGCCAGCGCCTGCTTACTCATTGGGTTGCACACGACGTGCTCGCGATGAGTGATGTCGTAGAATTTCCAGATATCCATAGTTCGCTCTCAACTGCCTAACAAGAATTCGGCGACCGAATGCACAGCCCTGCCCCCCCCCTCAGGAGCGACACGGCAAACACGGCAACCCAGAGCAGCATGCTGTAGATGTTCAGGCGTTCAAACAGACCGAGGCCTGGGGTCGGCAAGTCAGCCTCGATCCGAGGGATCTGCATCCCGGAGAGAATGGCACCCGCCAGGATGACCGCGACCGTCAAGATCGAGTACAGGCGAAAGGCTCTTCCGCTTCCCGCAGCGGCGAAGCCGATGAACAGGAACATGAGCAGGATGAGCAGGAATGTGACAACCATGTGCATGGTTGCGCCCGCACCTTCGGCCTCGTAGTTCAATGGGAAGACGAACAGGCCCAGCATGCTGACGACTCCATATACGATGAACAGAGCTCCGGCGACGCGTAACGGGCGGTTCAAGCCCTGCAGCCATGCTCCAATGCCGAACGCAACGATCAACAGGTTGTACATCAACATAGGCACGACGATGAACGACCTAGTGGGCGCCGAAACCGCCAAGAGGTCGCTGACCATCCGCGCGGTCCAGTCATAGCCCTCCCACCTCAACGAAGCCAGTATGTCAGCAACAACGTAGACCAGCGAGGAGATCACGCCGCAGGCAAGAAGCACCTTGAGCAGGAGTGAGTCCCGCGCTAGCTCGCTTGTCGTTGGCATCTCCGTCGACCGCTTCATGGTTCCCCCTTCCGTCCCCACAATTCGCCGAACGCCTCGGGCATCACCTGCGGGTGCCGCAGGCACCCGTCAAGTGCATGCCCTTGTTAGCTCGCGCACGGCCGACGTGATTGTGCTGTCTCGCTATCTTCCAGCGATTCATCGAGAGCGCCCGGGCGAGACCGCGCGTCTCCGGCCCACGAGGACAACCACTGCCACCGCTCCCCAGAGCACCCCACCCCAGACGACGTACCAGGTCGCTTGTGCTGCACCACTGATGCCCTGTGGCATCGAGACCAGCCAGAACGTCACTAGGCTTGCATGCATCAGCATCGCGATAAGCACGCTCTGTGTATGGGCGTAGACCCACACCATGAGTACACGGTAGGGGGGCAGGAAGGTGAAGAGCAAGGCGGCCATGTAGACGGCGAGAGGGAGCGTCCCTGCGGTGTTTGCGCTTCCCCAGAGATTGGACACTAGGTGCCAGAGGCCCCAGAGTACCCCCATTACCAGGCCAGTGACGACAACGCCGTACCTCTTTGTCATCCGTGGCTTGGCGAATCCCGTCCAACCGAGTTCCTCGAAGATGCCTGCGGCGGCGGCTGCGACTAGGATCGACAGACCGGTAACCTCGAACGCCCCTGGTTCAACCGGTTCGCGAGTTGTCAGATACACTGGCAAGAACTCGGACGAGAACAACGAGAGCCCCAGGAGAGCGGCCGTCACCGAGAGCGGAGCGGTGAGTACGGCGGCGGCATACCAGCGAGCGTCAACCCGCCACTTCATCAGTCGGGAGGCCAGTTCACCAAGGCCGGCCTTCCCGCTCACAGCGGCGGTCAGCGCCACCCCCGCGATGGCAGGACCAAGGACCGTTGCCGTGATAACGATCGCGCCAACCGCAGCGGTGGCTTCCCCGGCCAGAAGCCGCGAAGGCCCTCCGATCGCAATCAGGGTGCCACCCCACGAGATCGCGAACGCGCCGAAGTAGTAGCTCAAGAAGGGATGCCTTGTGATCCAGGGCATGAGTGTCTTCATGAGGGCACCCTCCTTAGAGAATGCGGCAGTCTTCATTCACAGACAAGCTTGGCGCGGGCTAACGTGTTTGCGCTTCAGCTGAAGCGCGCCCCTCGAGCGCTTCTGTGCCCGAGTCTTACCTGACTCGGGCGCGCCTTCTGCTAGAAGCGCGGGTTAGACCCCCGGCATCAGCCGACTGGAGCGGAGGCGTTGACGACTACCGGCAGCTTCCCTGCCCAGGCTTCCCACGTCTCCGGACTTGTCGCCAGCTCGCACATAAAGTGCGCGACGTTCGCCATATTGGTGCTGTCCGGCTTGAATAGGCTGCTCACAAGAGTCTCATGCAGCTGGTACTGCGAAACGTCACCTTCCAAGAGCGTGTCCGGGCGAACGGCGACCCACTCTATGGGCGGATTGCGCGTCCCGATCTCACGACAGAGGAAGTCCGCGGCGCGCTGATTGTCCCTGGCTGGAGGAACCACGCCACGGAGCACCCACAAGACCAGCTTCTCGAACAGGCCGCGGCGCGTGTCGAGAGCCTCAGGATGATTGACCGAGACGCTGCTCATGAGGATGAACTTCACCGGTCTGTCCGGTTGCGAGCTTCCGATTGCCCCGCATAGGCGCTTCGTGGCTCTCGTGACCAAGTCGCGCGGAGAGCCGAAGATACCCCTGAGGCTGGTGGTGTGACCGAGGCACGAGATGACAGCATCGCAGCCGCTGACTTGAGCAACGAGGTGCGCGTCGCTGAGGGATAGTAGGTCGGCTTCGACAACCGTCAGTCCAGGCTCCGCCTCGACGCCTTCCGGAAGCCTACCTGCAGATCGCACTATTGTGCGTGCCCGGACGCCGCGACTCAGAAGCTGTTCGAGCACCCGCCGCCCTGTACGCCCGGTGCTTCCGATCACGAGAACCGTCTGTTGCATCGGCACCCTCCGAGCCTCTCATTGCCGGCGGGTCTAACGTTTGAGGTAACCGGCCGCCGGAGCGCCAAGCGCGGAGGGGACCTGCAAGCGCAGCTTGCAGGCGGTCCGGTTGACCGAGAGGTTAGGGGACATCTTGTTCGGCATACGGCACCTGCGTTTCTTTCATGAAGTTGAGCTCTGCCTCAAGTTCCACCAGGCGCGCCATGCCTCGTTGGATTGCTCGAACCGCACGCACTCTTCGGGCAAAAAGAACTCCCTCATCTGCGCAATCACGGTATCGAGCTTACGTTCAGCCTTTCGATACGCTTCAGCGGCAGCAATGTTCATTTCCGCTTGGGTCATGCCGGTGTTCAGTTCGATTTCTCGGACGAGCTGCGCTTCTTGTTCATAGGTAATGCTGAGTTCCTTGGCGACCTTGGCACGCCCCATGAGGGTGTCTTCGAGGTTCTTCAGATCCGCCACCGTGTAGTTGGTGCTATCAAGCTCCTTGCGGAGAGAAAGTAGTTCTTCCGCCTTCTGGATGTTCTCGAACACTGGGGCTTGTTCTGCCCTCCGACGCAAGAAGAACCATATGGCGGTTCCGACGCCACCCAACACGAGCAGGACAACGTCTTTCAGCATATCGGGCCACTGCACAGTTTGTGCCCCCTAACGGCGCCGTTCT
>JAVHLI010000023.1 GCA_031082185.1 bacterium
GATCATTCGCGCCGATAGAACCATCCCCAAGCACGTGATCGACTATACAAGGTACGTTATCGAGCATGTATTACGTGTTGCATGCTTTACGACGCTCCCAGTGAACTACTCCATGTGGGCTAACTACGCGAAATACATTGATCCGTCCCACGGACCGATAGACCACGGCGGCATTTGCATTGAGTACACCTGCGACGAGAGCTGGCGAAGCGTCAACCTACATCCCGTCGTGTATTCCGACGTTGTTCCAGAGATTAACGTGGTTGCCCGTGATGAAGCGCAACTAGCGCGGGCTATCTACGCAAAGGCAAGCGAGTGGCGCTGTGAGAATGAGTGGAGAATTATGTCGATTATTCAGAGCATGCCTCCGTTTCCTTCCAATCTAACGGCGAACTCAAAGGTGCAGTTCAGAGATAATGTTTCTGGAGTCGTATTCGGGTTACGCACTCCGGATTGCATTGTTTCGAAAATATCGAGACGGATAAAGGAAGCTGGTCGCATTCTCTCCATCAAGCAAGTAGTTCGCGATCCCACGACATTTGAACGTCAATTACGCGAGATGACTTAGTTCATGATGACGCCGAACGCGGGCGTTAGGCCGCATGTGGTGTGAGGGACCGTGACGATACTCCTTCTGCCATTCCTGGCGTTGGCCGTGGCCGGCCTGGTTCTCAGCCTCGCCGCCCATGTGGCAGCGCTCTTCGGTCAGCAGCAACCCCTGGGGGATGCTGCCTGGGCGCTCCACACCGGCATCTTCGTCGTCTGGTTGCCCGCCGTACTCGTCTTGTATCGGCTCGTGAAGGATTTCAAGTACAAGGAAGTGTGGAAGGCGGCACTTCGTGGTTGCCCACACTGGATGCGCTGGCTAACCTCCGCCTTCTTCGTCTACGCGATTGCGAACTTCACCATCTTCGCAGTGCTCGCACCCGGTGGGGCAGACAGCGGTGCGAACGCCCCGCCAATCGTCTTTCGTGGTTCTTCCGGGCACTGGATGGCCTTCTACTCCGCCGCCGCCATCCTCTACTCGGCAATCGTGGTCGCTAAGCGGGATCCGGCCCGCCGCTGTCAAAACGGGCACCCGTTCTTGCCTTCGGCCGTCTTCTGCGAGGTCTGTGGCGCCCGTGTTGGTGAGTTGCCATAATTCTGCGTCCGCGGGCGAATCGGCCCAACCAATCGCTGCAGATGGCGGTCGCCGTCATCGCAGTTCCGGGATTTCATCGCTTTCTGCGACGGCGACCCACAGCTGAGCTTTGTCGTTAGGCGACGGGACCGATCATCCTGCCCAGCGGTTGCGTGGCAGTGTCACTGGTAGTATCATTAGGTCCGTGACTCTGGCTGCGAGGACTCTCGCTCAGATGAAGGTCAATCCTCGAGACTGGCGCATCGAGAGCCTGAAGTCGGTCGCCGATGCCTTCGGGCTGGTCTACCGCCAACCCGGCGGAAGCCACGTTATCTTTCGTCACCCTAATGGCGCCATGCTCAGTGTGCCGGTTCGCCGTCCCGTCAAGCCCGTGTACGTGAAGCGGTTCGTACGTCTGACTGAGGAGGGTGTTGCCGAATGAAAACGCCTGTTGTTGAGTATCCATTTGAGATCCGCCCTCTCTCGAAGGACGAGGGCGGCGGCTACAGCATTTCCTTTCCCGACCTCCCCGGATGCTGGTCGGATGGTGCCACGCCCGAAGAGGCGATCGCGAACGGTCGTGACGCTTTGAAGTCGTGGTTGGCGGTAGCCCGGGAGTTCGGAGATGAGTTTCCCCCACCCTTTTCCGCCGTAAGTGGCCGCTTCGTGCAGCGCGTTCCACGTTCGCTTCACGTGCAGCTCATCGAACGCGCAAAGGCCGAAGGCGTGTCGCTCAACACCCTCATCGTTTCGCTTGTTTCTGAAGGTATCGGTCGGCGTCAAGGTCACGCCAATGAAACCCGTCGTCTAACCGCGCGCTCAACACGGACGGGCACAAAAGCGGCGCGCGCCGGTTAGCGCGAACGTTAGGCAGCGCATCATGTGATTCACAGGCAGGTCCAGATTGAGCGACAACGTCATTCCGTACCTTGAGATGTGCCGGCGCGAAGGCATGAGCCTTCAGCAAGGGATGAACTTTGGTCTGGGCGGCAACCATTCCGTTATCCTCATGTCGCTTCGGCGAAACGCGCCGTACCGGGACCGCCTCGAGGATGGCGGCACCACCCTCATCTACGAGGGGCACGACCGACCCCGAGGTCCTGCTTGTCCCAACCCTAAGGTCGCAGATCAGCCCGAGCACCATCCGTCGGGCGCGCTCACTCAGAATGGCAGGTTTCACGCCGCCGCACGGGACGCGAAAGCAGGCCGGCACCAGCCCGAGAGGGTTCGTGTGTACGAGAAGATCCACACCGGCATCTGGTCATACAACGGGATCTTCCACCTGGTCGACTCCTGGCAAGAGCCTGACGAGTACCGGCTAGTATTCAAGTTCCGCCTAGTCGCTGTCGAGGGAGACGAGGACTTTAACGTGCCGCCCACCGCCAATCCGACGCGTCGACGAATCATTCCTACCGCGGTCAAGCTAGCGGTGTGGAGGCGCGACGGCGGCAAGTGCGTGATTTGCGGTTCCACTGACGAGCTTCACTTTGACCACGATCTTCCCTGGTCGAAGGGGGGCACTTCATTGACAGAGGCGAACGTGCAGCTGCTGTGTGCACGCCATAATCTTGAGAAGCACGACAGGATTCTCTAGAGTGCTGCCTAACCAGGCACCAGAGCCGACGGCGCCCAAGCGGTGGATACCGCCGCGGCTCAGTGCCAGGCGTTCGGCATAGAGAAGGAAGCAGAAATGAAGATACCTATCTACCAAGTTGATGCCTTCACCTCGGAGATCTTCTCCGGTAATCCGGCGGCTGTTTGTATGCTGGATTCATGGATTGATGACAAGCACCTCCAAGCTATCGCTGCGGAGAACAATCTGTCCGAAACAGCATTTCTTGTCCGGAATGATGACAGCTTCGACCTACGATGGTTTGCTCCGGCTACAGAAGTCGCACTTTGCGGGCATGCAACATTGGCGAGCGCCTTTGTTCTGTTTGCCTTGCGACAGTGGCCTATGGATAGCATCCGGTTCAAGACACGCAAGAGCGGACAACTTGTCGTAACCGAACGTGATGACCTCTTTGAAATGGACTTTCCGGCAAGACCTGCTTGCGCTCGGACTTCGCCCGCTGGCCTTAATGAAGCATTGGGGATTACACCGGAGGAGGTACTAGGTTTCGAACCAGAGGGAGACCGGGCAGTGATGATGGCGGTACTGGCAAGCGAGAATGCCGTTCGAGAAGTCCAACCCGATTTCAGCGCACTTGCTCAAGTTGAGTGCCGAGGAGCAATCATTACAGCGAGGGGAGATCGGAGCGACTTCGTATCACGGTACTTTGCGCCCCGTGTTGGCGTACCGGAAGACCCGGTAACGGGATCTGCACATTGCGTTCTGATTCCCTATTGGGCAAGCGTGCTTGGGAGGAATGTTCTGCATGCGTTCCAGGTCTCGAAGCGTGGAGGAGAGTTGTTCTGCACAAACGCTGGCGGACGCGTCAGAATATCTGGTAGAGCTGCTCTCTACTTGGAAGGAATGATTACCATATAGGACGTCGAGCAAACGCATGCAGCGGATGTCGATGAACGACGCCGCTGAGCGGCATGGCGTTAGGCGTCAAGTGTGACGTGCCTGCCTTATGGAGATCGCTGAATGGCTGTTAGAATCGTCCGTCTCGGCACCGATCGATTCTTACGTGAGGGCCTTCGTGTTGGGACAGTGCGGCGTCCCCCTCGCGGCGTGCCTAAGACTCAGTATTCGTCGAAGAACTTCTACGACGTCTGGTTGCCGACCCTCGCACCCAGCTCCGAAACAGTCAGGCTTGCGCGGGGCGCGAAGACCGAGCGCGAGTGGCGCCGTTTCATGAGGAAGTACCGTGCCGAGATGGCTGCTCCGGAGAGCAGGACGACGCTTGATCTCCTCGCCGCACTCTCCCATCAGACTGACTTCTCCGTCGGCTGCTATTGCCCCGACGAATCACGTTGTCATCGGTCGGTATTGCGCGCCCTGCTACTTGAGCGCGGCGCGAAAGTCGTATGAAGGGTTCGCCGGTGGCAGCGTTGACGCCCACCCCTGCGCTCAACCGGACGGGCTCGTGCGCGGCTTCAACTTGGCGAGCGTCGGCACGGCCCGCCGGTTAGCTTGATACGTTAGGTGCCATCGACTTGCACCATGAGGGTTCGTGATGGTGAACAAGAAGTACATTCCCGACGCCGAGGCTGTGCTTGCCAGACGGTATGACAACGGCGGGGACTACTGGGCCGGCGCCGACGGTCGGCTCGGCGTCGGCGATCCATTCAGCACCCTCACGTCGCTGCTGATCCTCCACGAACTGAGGGTGGCGCGCACTCATAAGGCGGTTCGTGGAGCCCTCCAGCTCGTCCTGGGAGCGTGGCGGGACGATGGTCGGTATCGTCTGGCGCCGAGCGGAGCCCTCTATCCGTGCTACACTGCTGCGGCGGCCAGGACGCTGTGTCGATTCGGCTACGCGAGAGACCGAAGGCTGCAGCGGACGCTCGCTCACCTGCTCGAGACGCAGCACGATGATGGTGGCTGGCGCTGCGGCAAGTTCCCGTACGGGCGAGGTCCGGAAACGGAGTTCTCCAACCCCGGTGTCACGCTACCCGTGTTGGACGTCTTTCGCTTCACGGAGCACGCCAATAGGGAGCCGCGTCTCGACAGGGCGGTGGAATCACTCCTGGACCATTGGGTGGTCAGACGTCCAATCGGACCCTGTCACTTCGGAATAGGCACGCTCTTCATGCAGGTCGAGTACCCGTTCCTGCGCTACAACCTGTTCTACTACGTCTACATCCTGTCGTTCTATGATCGGGCCAGAAACGACCAGCGCTACTTGGAGGCGCTCCGCCATCTCGAATCTAAGCTCGATGTGCACGGCCGTGTGGTGGTCGAGCGCCCGAACCGCAAGCTCGCCAACCTGTCGTTCTGCGCAGCGGGGCGCCCGTCCGAGTTGGCCACTGGCCGCTACCGTGAGATCGTCAAGAACCTCGGAGAGGCGGAACACGGGCTCCGGAATCCCCGGGGCCACCTATCCACGGCAACCACCCGACGCGGCGTGTGAACTTCGCCGCTAGGCGCGCAGGTTGGGCAGGTCGAAAGCCATCCGCTCGCGCAAAGTGACGGGTTTTCGTCACGCACAGAAAGGAGGAAGCCGTCATGACCGGCAAGCAATTGCTCAAATGGATGACCGGTTCTGTGCTCGTGGTGTTCTTGTCATCGGGATGCGCGTCACGCAGCGCCCGTACGGATACCGTTGTTCCAACGGCGACACCAGCGCAGACCCAATTCTCTGACCCATTCCTGTACTGCGCAGCGATCGGCACCATTGATGCGCCAGATGCGCGGTATGTTGGTCCTGCGGCGCCTGAGGCGGTTATCAAAGGACTGAGAAAGAAAGCCGGGATCGCGGACGCTGCACCGGACGACTTGATTGTGGCAGGGACCGTCTGGCGCTGTAAGGATAGCCACGTTTGGGCTTGTTTCGTGGGTGCCAATTTGCCATGCTCAAAGGCAAGCACCAGTTCCACGCCCCAATCCGAGATGATTGACTTCTGTAGAAAGAATCCGAACGCTGGTAGTATTCCGGCTGTCGTTACCGGCCATGAAACGATCTATGACTGGCGTTGCGTGGACGGCACTCCCAAAGTGGTCAGACAACGCTTCACGCCAGACGCTCAGGGGTTTGTGTCGGATTTCTGGTATGAACTGCGTGCTCGCGGCCAGCCTCAGCCTGCTGTGACCAAGCTGACCGCCAAGGATGCAGGTTCAACGGTGACGTTGCGTGTGGGCGACAGTCTGGAGGTCGCGCTCGAAGGCAACCCGACCACTGGCTACACGTGGGAAATGGCACCGGGAGCAGGGTCGCTGCTGGAACAACGGGGAGAGTGGGAATTCAAACCTGACAGCAGTGCATTAGGGTCCGGCGGCATGGTCACGCTCAGGTTCAAGGCAATCCAACAGGGGGAGGCCCAGTTGAAGCTGATCTATCACCGGACTTTCGAGCCGAACGTGCCTCCGCTCCAGACCTTCGAGATCAAGCTCGTGGTGGGCAAGTAGCCCAATCCTTCGCCCCGATTGCCAGGCCTGCCTACAGGGGCTGGAGCGCGCGACTATGCGATGAGCACGATCAGCACGCCGAAGAGGGCCGCCATCACGACCTCGACCACCCCGACCCGTGCGATCACCAGCCGCCGCGGCCGCATCCACGCCCCGGCGACGGCCTTGATCGTGCCGGGGAGCAACGCGAGGCCCGCTGCCCGGGGCCACCCCAACAGCGGCGCCCACAGGAGCGCCGCCAGCACGCCTGACGCCGCGGGCACCCAGGCCTTCCATCCCAGGAGCACGCGGCGCGGCCCGGCGAGATCCGGCGGCCACTTCGGCTGCTCGCGCACCTTCACCCGCACGTAGAAGACGGTTGCGCCGAAGTAGGCCAGGTTGAGGGCGTAGAGCCCCCACGCGGTGGGCGACCAATGGCCTGACGCCGCGTACCACGAGGCCGGCGCGGCCAGGGTCAGTCCTGCCACGCCCCAGAGTTCGCCGGCGACCGTCATCTCGACCCTACGGGAGACGAGCCAGAGGTGTACGGCCAGCAGCAGGGCGGCCAGGATCCCGATCGCCACCAGATCCGCGCGGCCGCGCGCCGCGAGCAGCGCGCCCAACGCCAGCGCGGTCAGCAGGTAGCCGGCGGCCCACCGTAGCCACCGCGCCCGCTCAGGATGTGCGGGCTGCCGCGCCAGGAGCATCAGCGGCCACCGGCCCAGGTAGACGGCCCACGCCGCCGCGAAGAACGACCACCAAAGTGGATCAAACGACGGCGCCGCCGCGGCGCCGGTGACCAGCGGGACGCCCAGCATCATCCAGCCGCCGTGCTCGCGCGGGACGACCGGGTTGAACCTAGGGATCTCTTGTTACCTCGATCGGAACCTCGCCCCGGGCGGTGATCTGCCCGATCCGCGCGATGGTCTCCACGCCGCGCGAGCGGAGCGCGTCCTCGAGCGCGCCCGTCCGCTCCGGCGCGCTTGCGATCAGCAGCCCGCCTGAGGTCTGCGCGTCGGCCAGGAGGATGCGCGTGATCTCGTCCACCCCGTCCGCCCAGCGCACCTTGCCCTCCAGCCACTCGAGGTTCCGCGCGGTCCCTCCTGCCACCGCCCCCTGCCCGGCCAGTTCCCGGGCGCCATCTAGGACCGGCACAGCCGCCGCCCTGATGCGCGCGCCGGCGCCGCTGGCCTCCACCATCTCGTACAGGTGCCCGAGCAGCCCGAAACCGGTGACATCCGTGCAGGCATGCGCTCCGGCTTCCAGCATGGCCTCGGAGGCGGCGCGGTTGAGGACCGCCATGACGCGCACCGCTTCCGCGGCCACCTCCGGCGGGGTCTTCTCCTGCTTGATGCCGGTGGTGATGACGCCGAGGCCCAGCGGCTTCGTCAGGTAGAGCACGTCGCCCGGCCGCGCGCCCGCGTTGGAGACGAACCTCGCCGGGTGCACCAGCCCAGTGACCGCCAGCCCGTATTTGGGCTCGGGGTCGTCAATGGTGTGCCCGCCGACGATCAGCACGCCGGCCTCCGCGGCCTTGTCGGCGCCGCCGCGCAGTATCTCCGCCAGGATGTCCAACGGCAGATTGCGCGGGAACGCTGCGATGTTAAGAGCAAGCAGCGGCCGGCCGCCCTTGGCGTAGACGTCCGAGAAGGCGTTGGCGGCGGCGATGAGACCGTACTCGTACGGATCGTCCACGACCGGCGTGAATATGTCCACCGTCAGCACGAGGGCGAGATCGTCGCTCAGCCTGTAGACGCCCGCGTCGTCGCCGGTCTGGATCCCGAGCAGCAGGTTCGGGTCGCTTGGTTTTGGAAGGTGGCGCAGCACGTGCGCCAGGTCGCCCGGTGAGAGCTTCGACGCTCAGCCGGCGCAGGCGACCAGCGACGTGAGCCGGATGCGCTCGCGGTCGGTCACGGCGTCACCCCCTTTCCGGTTCTTCCGGTATTATATCCTCAATGGGCAGCTTTGAGGTCTTCGAGCACACAGCCGACATAGGGATCGTCGCCCGCGGCGCAACGCTGGCCGAGGTGTTCGAGGCCGCGGCAGAGGGGATGTTCTCGCTCATGGTTGATCCGGGCAGCGTCGAGAACCGGGCATGGCTGGAGCGCGAGGTGGAAGCCGACGACCATGGGGGGCTGCTGGTGGCCTGGCTCAACAACCTGCTGGCGGTGGTCAACATCGAGGCCTTTGTGCCGGTCGTCTTCATGGTTGACCAGATCAGCCCCAGCCGGCTGCGCGCAACCGTGCACGGGGAGCCGATTGACCTCGACCGCCACCGCTTCCGCCGCGAGATTAAGGCGGCGACCTATCACATGGTGGAGGTCAAGCAGGCCGACGGAGGCTGGACGGCGCGGGTGATCTTCGATGTGTAGGCTCGTCGCGGCACTCTCTGTCGCCGCGGCCTTGCTGTTCTGCGCGGCGTTATCCGCCACCGTGGTCGCAGCCTCCACAACGGCGCGGCCGGCCGCTGAGCAGCCTGTGCGCGGCGGCGTGCTGCGCATCGCCCACACCGGCGAGCCGCCCACCCTCGATCTCCACTGGACCACGGGCGGGCCCACCCAGGACGTGGCCATCCATATCTTCGAGGGGCTCTTCGCCCTCTCGGGCCGGTACGAGGCGCGGCCGCTGCTCGTTGAGCGCTGGACCGTAACGCCGGACCGCCGTACCTACACCTTCGTGCTCCGCCGCGGCATGCTCTTCCACCACGGTCGCGAGATGACCTCCGGCGACGTGATCGCCTCGCTGCAGAGGTGGGGGCAACTTGCCGCGCGTGGCCGGGAGCTGTTCCGCGACATCGAGAGCCTGACCGCACCCGATGCCTTCACCGTGATGATGCGTCTGCGCGAATCCAACGGGCTCGTGCCCCTGGCGCTGGCGATTCCCAGCCAGGGCGCCGTGATCTACCCGCGCGAGGTAATCGAGGAGGCCGGGGGAGGGATGATCCGCCGCCTCATCGGCACCGGGCCGTACCGGTTCGTGGAGCACCTGCCCGACGTTCACATCCGGCTGGAGCGGTTCGAGCGCTACCGCTCCCGCGAGGATCCGCCCGACGGATTGGCCGGCCGGCGCGAGCCCTACCTGGATTCGCTGATCTTCCTGCCTGTTCCCGACGCCTCGGTACGGATCGCCGGCGTGCTGCGGGGTGACTACCACTTCGCCCACTCGGTTCCCCACGACGAGTATCCCCGGCTCCAGGGCGCGCGCGGGGTCACGCTGCACCCGATCACCACGCCGGCGTGGGCAGGCTTTGTCTTCAACCATCGAACCGCGTTGATGACCGACCGGGCGCTGCGCCGTGCTGTCGTCGCCGCGATTGACGAGGAGGCGGTCCTGCGCGGTACATACGGCCCCCGGCAGTTCTGGCGCACGACGCCGTCGTTCTTCCCTCGCGAGCACCCCCTGTGGACCGAGGCCGGTGCGCCGGTCTACCGGCAGCGCGATCCCGCAGCCGCGCGCAGGATGTTGGCCGAGGCCGGTTACCGCGGCCAGCCGCTGCGCTGGATGGTCAGCAGCGAGATGCCGCACCACATGACCGCTGCCACGATTGCCAAGTCACAACTGGAGCAGGCCGGCTTCGCGGTCGAGCTGCAGGTGATGGACTGGGCCACCCTGGTGTCGCGCCGTGCGCGGTCCGAGGGATGGGACGTATTCGCGACCACGTTCGCGTTCGTGCCCGATCCCGTCTTCCTGCTCCCGCTCCAGCCGTCGTGGCCCGGGTGGTATCAGGACCGCGAGATGGCGGCGCACCTGCGGCTGCTGGTGCGTCACACCAGCCCCCCGGTACGCGCCGCGATCTGGGCGCGCGCACAGCAGCGGTTCTACGACGAGGCCGTCGCGGTGCGGCTGGGTGACTGGTTTCCCCTGCTGCTTCACCGTGCCGAGCTGCGCGGCGTGGTCGGAGGTCCTGGGACGTTTCACTGGAATGAGTGGTTCAACCGCTAGGAGGCGGAACCAGTGGATGCCGTCTGGCAGTGGGGCATCGCCCAGGTCCTGACGCTTCAGCACCTCAGCCCGGGCCTGGATCAGGCGATGGCGTTCCTCTCGTTCCTCGGGGGAGAGGAGTTCTTCATGCTGCTCATCCCCTTTCTGTACTGGTGCGTGGACACCACCTGGGGAATGCGGGTACTGGCAATCCTGCTCTTCTCGGATTTCACCAACGGCCTGCTCAAGTGGGCGTTTCACGCCCCGCGGCCATACTGGGTGGATGCGCGCGTGAAGGCGCTGGTCGCCGAGACGAGTTACGGCCTGCCTTCAGGCCACGCGCAGGTCGCCACGGCAATCTGGGGTTTCCTTGCCAGAGCTGCCAGGCGGCCCTCGGCCTGGGTGGCAGCAGTGCTGCTCGTGCTGGGCATCTCCATTTCCCGGGTCTACCTGGGCGTTCATTTCCCGCACGACGTGGCCGCCGGCTGGGTCGCCGGCGCGCTCGTTCTGGCGGCGTATCTGTGGCTTGAGCCACGCGCGGCAACTTGGTTGAGGCCGAGACCTCTTGCGGTCCATGTTGCCGCAGTCCTGCTGTTTTCCGCGGTGATGCTCGCAGGGGTATTCAGCGTACGTGCAGCGATCGCGGGGACCCCCGATCCGCCGGCCTGGGAGGCGCAGGCCGCGGCGGCAGGACCACCCGCAGCCGGCAGGAGGGGAACCGATCCACGCAGCATGGACGGCTTCTTCACGAACCTGGGTGTGGCGTTTGGAGCCGGTGTCGGTTGGGCGCTGAGAAGGAAGTACGTGTCTTTCGACCCGAGAGGACCCTGGGCGCAGCGGATACTGCGCCTAGGCCTTGGGCTCTTCGTGCTGCTGGGGCTGCGGTCCGGACTGGGCGCGCTCTTCCCTCGGGAGCCGCTTGAGGTGGCGCTGCTGTTCCGCTATGTCCGCTACGCGCTGATAGGTCTGTGGACGGTCTGGCTCGCACCGTGGGCGTTTGTCGGACTCGGGCTGGCCGGGCCTGGAATGAGGACGCGCGGGGCGTCGTTTTAGGAGGGGCACGGAGAGGGCGCCAGAAATCAGACGGAAGGAGCTGAATCTCACCGGGAAGATCAGCGGCACGCTCGCAATCGTGCTGGGCATCGTCGCCGTTATCTTCCTGCTGACGAGCTTCGTCAGCACGTGCCCGTTCTATATGCCATTCGGGATCTCAACCAGGAAGCAAGGATAGAGAATAGGGGGGGTTCAGATAATGGGTACAGTTCAAC
Source organism: bacterium (assembly GCA_031082185.1). Classification (NCBI taxonomy): domain Bacteria; species bacterium. The sequence goes on from JAVHLI010000023.1 coordinate 11,306, forward strand.
CGCAGATCGTGGTCGCAGGAGGAGGATTCGCCGGGCTGGAGTCCGCCTTTTACCTGAAGATGCGCTTGGCCGAGCGTGCGAAGATCACCCTTATCTCCGATCAGGAGCAGTTCCTGTTCAAGCCGAACACGATCTACATTCCCTTCGGCCTCGACCCGGAGACCCTGAAGATCCCGCTTGCCAAGCCCACTCAGCGCAAGGGGATCACCCTCGTCAAGGGCGCGGTCAATGGGGTGGATCCCCAGGCCAAGACCGTCCAGGTTGACGGCCAGAAGCTGTCCTATGACTACTTGGTGGTGGCCACCGGCGCCGGTATGCGCCCCGACGAGATCCCCGGCCTCCGCGAACACGCGCAGACCGTCTGGACCACCGAGGAGATGCTCCGGCTGCGGGTGGCGTTCGATGCTCTCCTGGCAGACGCACGGGAGGGGCGGCGCAGGCAGGTCCTGTTCCTCATTCCACCCAACAACAAGTGCTCAGGCCCGCTCTATGAGATGGTCTTCATGCTCGACACCTGGCTGCGCCGGAAGGGAGCGCGCAGCGCTGTTGAGATCGCCTGGTCCACATTCGAGGCAGGGTACATCCAGGTTTTTGGCCCCCGCCTCAACGAAGTGGTGACGGGCGAGTTCGTCCGGCGGGGCATCACCGGTCACACCCAGCACGTGGTCGAGCGGGTGGAGCGCGGCGAGGTGGTGTACCGGAACGGCCGGCGCCTCCCCTACGACCTCCTGATCTCGTTCCCACCATACATCGCTGCCACGCCTTTCGCCGGTCTGCCCTCCGACGAGCGGGGATTCCTCCAGACCAACCTGGGGACACGCCAGGTGGTGGGACATCCCGACATCTATGCCGCAGGGGATGCCGGGGATTTCCCGGTCAAGCAGGCCTTCCTTGCTTTCCTCCAAGCCGATGCGGCCGCGGAGCACCTGGCTTCGCAGGTTCTGGGGACCACGCCGGCATTCGAGTTCCAGCCCGTCAGCATGTGCGTGATGGAGCAGTTCGACAAGGCCACCTTTGCGCAGGTGCCGTTGCGCCTGACCGGGAACCCTGCGCTGCCCGTCGAGGTGCAGCCCGACGCGATGGATCTCTACAGGGTCGGGTCGTCGGCCCCCTGGCGGCTCGGTAAGAAACTCCTTGGGATCTATCTGCCGTGGCGGTTTGGCGCCGGAGAGCCGTTCCATGCCGGCATGCCATGGAAGGTGATGGATGTTGGCCTGAAGATAATGTCGCGGGTGATGGCCTCCTAGGCCGTGCTGTCCCAAGCTGGCCTGTTCTAGACCGGGCTTGTCCGGATGGGGGTCTGATGCTACCATGATTGAAACACGCCCCAGATGGCGATGACGGAGAAGAGTAGCCGCGGGTCCGCCTGGTCGAGAGAGCCGGCGATTGGTGCGAGCCGGTCGGGACCCCGGTCGAATCCCCTCCTGAGCAGCGGGCAAACGCCGGCTTCCTGAAACGGAAAGACAGTGGCCGGCCTAAGCCCCCGGGTGCGCCCGGTACAGCGCTATGAGTGTCCGGGCGCTCCGACGCCCTGGAACCAGAGTGGCACCGCGGGAACCCGCCCCGTCTCTGATGAGACGGGGCGTTTCATTTCAAGGAGGTTGATCGTGCGGCAGTACCTGCTGATTCCCGGCCCGACCCCGCTTCCCGACGAGGTGCTGGCGGCCTCTGCGATCCAGATAGTCGGACACCGCACCCCTGAGTTCGCACGCCTGTTTGCCGAGACGCTGAAGGCGGTCGGGCGTGTCCTGCTGACCCGCGGCACCATCCTGCCCTTCGCGTCGTCGGGCACCGGCGGGCTGGAGGCGACCATCGTCAATCTCTGCTCTCCAGGAGACACGGTGGTGGCGGTGTGCGGCGGCGCGTTCGGCGCGCGGTTCGCTGAGATAGCCGAGGCCTTCGCCGTCAATGTGAACCGGGTAGAGATGCCCTGGGGGCAGGCCGCCGAACCCGAGGCGGTACGCCGGGCGCTCCAGGAGACCCCGGACGCGCGGGCGGTCCTGGTGGCGCACAGCGAGACCTCGACAGGCGTGCGCAATGACCTGGCCGCGATCTCGTCGGTGGTGCGCGAGTGGCCGGCGCTGATGGTGGCGGACGCGGTCAGCTCTGCGGGCGCGGTCGAGCTGCGCGCCGATGAGTGGGGAGTTGACGTTGTGATCACCGCGTCGCAGAAGGCGCTCATGGCGCCGCCCGGGGTGGCGCTGATAAGCGTTTCAGAGCGTGCCTGGGAGGCGGTGAAGGCCGCGCGGCTTCCCAGGTTCTACTGGTCGTTCGATAGGATGCGGGCCGAACTGGGAGATGTGGAGGCATTCACCCCGTTCACTCCGGCGATCAGCGTAGTACGCGCGCTGCACGCCGGATTGAAACTGATCGAGGCCGAGGGCCTGGAGGCCCGGTGGGCGCGCCACCGCCGCACCGCCAGGGCCGTGCGGGCCGGGGTCCGCGCGCTGGGCCTGCGGGTGGTTCCCAGGGAAGAAGACGCCAGCGAGGCGGTCACCGCGATATGGGTGCCGGACGGCGTTGATTCGACGACGCTGCTTACCAGGCTGCGCACCGAGTATGGCGTCGTGCTCGCGGGTGGTCCGGGGCGGATGAAGGGGAAGATCTTTCGGTTTGGGCACCTGGGATGGGTGCCGGACGAGGCGGTGCTTGCCGGGCTGCGCGCTCTGGAGGCCGTACTGCCTGAAGTTGGCGGACCTGCGGGCCGTGGCGCCGAGGCGGCCGCGGCCGAGATACTGGCCAGGGAGGGATAGCCATGCTGGATATTAAGCAGATCCGCGAGAACCCCGAGAGGTTCAGGGCCGGGCTGCGTAGGCGAGGCCGCGATCCCGCCCCCATTGACGCGGTGATCGAGGCCGACCTCAGCCGGCGCTCTCTCCTGCAGGAGATCGAGGCCCTGCGAGCCAGCCAGAACCGTGCGTCCGCCGAGATCCCCGACCTCAAGGGCAAAGACCGGGAGGCGCGCATCGTCGAGATGCGGGCACTCTCGGCCCGGATCAAGGAGCTGGAGCCCCAACTGGCGAGCGTTGAGTCCAATCTCGACGGCCTGATGCGTTCGCTGCCCAACCATCCCGATGAAACCGTGCCCGAGGGCACCGACTCCTCGACCAACGTGGTAGTCCGCAAGTGGGGGACGCCGTCCGAGTTCGACTTCATCCCGCGCGACCACATGGAGATCGGAACCAGTCTGGGAATCCTCAATTTCGAGCGCGGAGCCCGGGCTTCGGGGTCGCGCTTCTACTACATGCGCGGCGAGGGCGTCATGCTGGAGACGGCGCTGGCGCGCATGGCAATGGATCTGCTCACGGAAGAAGGCTTCACGCTGCTGGGGACGCCGATGCTCGTGCGCAGCGGCGTGATCACCGGCGCGTGGGGCGGCGTGGCGCTGGATACCCAGCAGACCTACAAGATCGAGGACGAGGACCTGGCGCTCATCGGAACCAGCGAGCAGCCGCTGGCGGCCTACCACATGGACGAAACGCTCGACGCCTCGGCGCTGCCGCTGCGGTATGCCGGTGTGTCCTGGTGCTTCCGCCGCGAAGCCGGCTCCCACGGCCGCGACGTCCGCGGTCTGTACCGGGTGCACCAGTTCTTCAAGATAGAGATGTTCTCGTACGTCCATCCCGACCGGTCGTCCGAGGAGCACGAGTACCTGGTCGGGCTCGAGGAGCGCTTCGTGCAGGCGCTGGGGCTGCCTCACCGCGTGGTGCTGCTGTGCGGGGGCGACCTCGGGCTGGGGATGGCGAAGACCTATGACATAGAGACCTGGATGCCGGGCCGCGGAGGGTACAGCGAGACGCACTCGTGCAGTAACGCCGGAAGTTTCCAGGCCCGCCGGCTGGGGACCAGGTTCCGGGAGGGTTCGCGCGGCGGCACGGATTTCGTGCACACGCTGAACGGTACGCTGGTGGCCACCGGCCGCGCCATGATTGCCATCTTGGAGAACGGTCAACAGGCCGACGGTAGCGTACGGCTGCCCGAGGTGCTGGTGCCCTACATGGGATGGCGGACAGAGCTGCGCAATGGATAGCTGCAGCCGCGGTAGTCGGTGAACGTATCTCTCTACCTGGCCGCACCCGGATCACGGTTCTGGGCCGCCGCCTCTACGGTCAACTTTGCCGAAGCCGTCGCGAGAGCGGCCGGATGCGGCTACGACGCCGTCGAAGTGATGCCGCTGGATGCCTCTGACCCCGATCCCGAGGCGCTGCGCTCGATGGCCGAACGCCACGGCCTGTCCATCACTGGGCTGGCGACTGGTTACATCGCCCTGGAGCAGGGACTGACCTTCACGCACCCGGACCCCGAGGTCCGAAGGCAGGCGGTGCGCGCCGTGTTCCGGTGCCTCGACTCCGCCCGCCGCGCAGGGGCCCCACTCATTTCCATCGGTATCATCCGTGGGAAGTTACAGGGGGGAGCCTCGCGCGAGGATGCGTGGCCGCACCTGGCCGACTGCGTTCGGGAGTGCGGGCTGTACGCGGGCGAGCTCGGTTTGACCCTCACCATCGAGCCGGGAAACCGCTACGAGACCGATTTCGTTCACACAGTGGACGAGGGCCTCGCCCTTCTCGATGCAGTGAGCCTGCCCTCTGTGCGCCTCCAATTGGACACGTTCCACATGAACATAGAGGAGGCGTCGCCGGCAGACGCAATCAGGCGCGCCGGGCCGCACCTTGCCCACGTGCACTTTGCCGACAGCAATCGCCGGGCGCCCGGCTGGGGGCATCTTGACTTCCGCCCGATCGCGGGCGCGCTGCGCGATGCGGGCTACGCCGGGGCCATCGGCCTGGAGATGCTGCTGATCCCGGACCTCGATTCGGCCGCCAGGCAGGGATTGCGGTTCGTCCGCCGGCTGTTTGGGGACGCCTGAGCAGTCCCGGCAGTCCCGGGGCTACCGAGGTTACCTGATGGGTCAGCCGGTCATCCGCTCCCGGATGAAGTCACGCCCGGCCCGGATCTCCGCGCCGATGTCGTCGTAGGCGCCGGCGACGTCAATGTTGGCGAACCCCGCGTACCCCACCTTGGACAGCGCGCGCAGCACGCTCTCCCAGGGCACGGCGCCCTTGCCGGGCGCCCAGTGGTGGTCCCAGACTCCGTTGTTGTCGGCGAGGTGCACGAGGAAGATCCGTCCTGCCAGCTTCTCGATTGCGACGGGCAGCAACTCTTTCTGCACCAGGAAGTGCCCGGTATCAAACACCACCCCGAGCGCGGGCGATCCGACCGCCTCGATAAGGCGGCACATGCCGTCGGCGTTGCTGACCATCTCGTAGGGCCGGATCTCGAGGGCCAGGCGCGCGCCCTCCTCCTCGGCCAGATCTGCCATCTCCTCCACCGTGCTCCGGTACTGCGCCCACGCTGAGTCCCAGGCAAACCCGGGCGGGATCTCCACGCTGATCGGCGGGGTGAACTCGTCGTAGAGCCGGCGGAACTCGATCGTCCACGATGAGTGTGGAGCGGAATGCAGGTACACCAGGTCGGTCCCCAGCGCCTGAGCGGTCTCCAGCGCCCGTGCCAGCCCTTCCACCGCCTGGCGGCGGATGCCGGGATCCTCGCTCACCGTCAGGTGGCGCAGGTGCCCGGCCTCGAAGGCGTTGACCGCTACGCCGAGCGCCCGGCAGCGGGCCCCGAGTGCCCGCACGGCAGTACGGTTTCCGAAGTCACGGGAGAAGTGCTCCGAGCTGAACGCCGCCAGCTCGATGCCGGCAAACTCCATCTCCGCCGCCCAGCCGGCGAACTCCTCGTACTGCTTGAGCGTTGGTTCGTCACCGTACCGGACGCGCGCGTACGCGACCGTCACGCCTAGGCGCACAGCCCACCCTCCCTGACAGGGGTAGTTCCTCGGTTCTACTTCGAGTGTTTGTCGGCGACCTTTGTGGCGCCGTAGGCGTCGGGCTTGATGACCGCGGCATAGCCCGATCCCGAGACCATGCCCACGACCTCACGGATGATCCGCTTCGTTTCGCCGTTGGGGCCGACGTCCAGGTGGATCTCCACAGGCAGATTGGAGTAGCCGTTGCGGCCGAGCTCCGTGGTCAACAGGTGGGCGGCCTCCAGGCTCAGCGACGTTTCGAGCATGATGCGCTGCCGGAGGCTCTCGATCTTGCGGTTGTGGAACTTCCGGTAGAAGTACCGGCCGCCATGGCCTACCCGGTGGACTACTACCGCGGTGACGAACGTGGTGTCGTCTGAGACCAGCGAGTCGGTGCCGATTATCAAATGGTAGTTCTGGTCGGGCTCGCTCTTCATGTAGCCGACCAGGTGGCGGAACATCTGCTCAAATGAGAGCTGCCCCAGGGTGGGGCTAACGAAATCCACGTCGCTCGCCTCCGTCACAGTATACTCCCGGTGTTTCCTGCTAAACAAGCCACATGGGCGCGGCGGGACCGAGGGCTCGGCACCCTCAGGCGACCTTCAGTATCCTCCGGCCCAGCCTGGCGGCCGTGATCGCCACAAGCCCGGCGCCGGCGGCCACGGCCAGCGGCGCGCCTATGACCGCGGCAGCGCTCGCAGTCACCATCGCCCCCACGGAGGGCAGCCCGACGTTTGCGATCGCCCACACGCTCATCACGCGGCCGCGAAGTGCATCGGTGGCGGATACCTGCATCGTGGTGGACATCGTCGCGATGAGCGTTATCGTGGCTGCGCCCAGCACTACCAGCACCGGGATTGAGAGCGCGATCCACCGCGAGGAGGCAAACGCGGCGAGCAGCGCGGCGAAGATCAGGGCCGTCCTGACGATCGTCCTTCCCCGGTGGCCGCCGGCGCCGCTTGCGGCCAGCACGGTGGCTCCGACGACCACGCCGACCCCCGGCGCCGCGGTGAGATAGCCCAGCCCCCGCGCGTCGGTGTGGAGGATATCCCGAGCGAAGACCGGCATGAGCGTGATGTAGGAGCGGCCGAAGACCCCTGCGACCGTGATTAGAACGAGCAGGGAGCGCAACGCCGGCTGGCTCCACACGAACCGGAGGCCGTCGGTCACAGATCCAAACAGCGAGGAGTCGGTCCTGGCTTGACGCGGTACCGTGCAGATGAAGGAGAGGGCGACCACATTGATAAGGAAGGTGAGGGAGTTCAGCGCGAAGAGCGCGTAGATGCGGTCGCTGCCCAGCACGCCGAGGATGACCCCGGCGAGCGCCGGGCCGAAGAACCCGCCCAACTGGTAGGTTGACTGAAACAGCGAGACGGCGCTCAGCAGGTGTCTGCGATCCACCAGGTCGGGAATCGTGGCGTGCCGCGCCGGGCCCTCGAACGCCAGCACAATGCCCTGGAACAGGCTGAACGCCGCCAGGTGCCAGGCCGTGACAGCGCCAATGTAGGTGAGCCCAGCCAGCGCACCCGCGGCAACGGCCATGGCAAGCTGCATGCCCCGGATGAGACTGAGCCGATGGATTCGGTCGGCGAGGGCGCCCCCGAAGAGCGGCAGGACCACCATCGGCAGGGCAAAGGCCAGGCTTGATGCACCCAGCCAGACCGGGGTGTTGGTCAGCTGGTAGAGCAGCCACCCCTGTCCCACCGACTGCATCCAGGTGCCCGTGTGTGATACCAGCAGGCCGATCCAGAAGATGGCAAACGGTCCTGATCGCAGCGCGGCGAACCTTGGGGAAGGCTGCTCTTCCTGATCGTCCGGCATCTACAGGTCGCGGCGGCCTTCGAGCGCACGCGCCAGGGTAACCTCGTCGGCGTACTCGAGATCTCCACCAACCGGTAGGCCGTGGGCGATCCGCGTCACCCTCACTCCCAGCGGCTTGAGCAAACGCGCCAGGTAGAATGCCGTGGCCTCGCCCTCGACACGCGGGTTGGTGGCGACGATGACCTCGGTCACCCCACCTTCCTGCACCCGGGACAGCAGCTCGGCGATCTTCAGTTCGTCGGGGCCGACGCCGTCCAGCGGCGAGATCGCGCCCCCCAGCACGTGGTAGCGCCCGCGGAACTCACGGGTGCGCTCCAACGCGATGACGTCGCGCGGGTCCTCGACAACGCACAGCACCGCGCCGCTGCGGGAGGGGTTGGAGCAGATTGCGCACGGGTCGGTGTCGGTGATGCCGAAGCAGACCGAGCAGGATCGCATGCCGGCTTTGACGCCCAGGATCGCGTCGACGAGCGACTGTGCCTCCTCCGTGGTCAACCGCATGATGTAGAACGCCAGCCGCTGGGCAGTCCTGGGGCCCACTGTCGGCATCTTGGAGAGCTCGTCTATGAGCCTGGCGAGGGGAACCGGGTAGTCCATCAGCGCTAGGTCAGCCCGGGGATCTGGAGGCCTCCGGTGAGCGCGCCCATGCGGCTCTCGGCCATGCTGCGGGCGTTGCGCTGGGCCTCGTTTACGGCTGCCAGCACGAGATCCGTCAGCAGGCCGACGTCCGCGGGGTCCACCACAGAGGGGTCGATCTCCAGCTCGATCAGCTCACCGTGACCGCTTGCCACCGCCCGCACAACGCCTCCGCCGGCGCGGGCCTCGATCCGGGCGGAGGCGAGCTCCTCCTGGACCCGCGCCATCTCGGACTGCAGCTTCTGCATCTGCTTCATCATCTTGCCCATGTTGCCTGTGTTCAACGGTCGTCCTCCTCCACGATGTCGGCGGCGAACAGCTCCCTGGCACGCTCCACCAGCGATGCCTTCGCCGCGGCGGGCCTGGGCGCTGGGCCACCCCCGGCGGCGGGATGCTCAGGCGATGACGCAGGAGGATCAAGCCCCGCGGCGGGCGCGTCGTGCAGGCAGGCCCGGAAGCGAAGGGGATGGGACAGCACGCGCGATAGGGCACCCTCTATGACCTCGCGGTTCTCGGCGCGGTGCAGGTTGTCCAGGTGGAAGTTGTAGCCCGACCGCAGCCCCACGACCAGTGTACTCCCGGTGACCTCCAGCGGCGTACCCTCGATCAGCAGGGCGTGGCAGAGCATCTTGACGCGCTTGATGTCTTCCAGCACCCGTGCCCACTGGCGTCGCACGTCATCAATGGTGACGCTTCCGGCGATGCTTCCCTGCGGCTTTTCCGCGGGAGCTGGCGCGGCGCGGGAGGGCGCGGCAGGGGGCGGCGCCGCAGGGCGTGGCGCCGCAG
>JAVHLI010000024.1 GCA_031082185.1 bacterium
CGAATGATCTCATCAGCTCTTTCATCGGCCAGCCGCTCCGCCTCGCGGCTAGTCATAGCCGGATCACTAGACCTGAAAGCCTCTCTCCAATACGAAGCTATCTGGGATCGGCTACCTTCAAATTTGATGAGGAAACGTCCTTCGTCCGGATCATTCAGGTCCTTTAGACCGGCGAGATACACTCCTTCTTCTAGAATCTCGAACTCAATAAGCCGGCCCAGATTGTCCGCGCTCACGGATCTGTAGCGGTACAGCTTCGTGGGAAGTGACCCCGAGTATGAAATGAGCGGTTTTGCGGTTTGGTCGGCTGCTTCCCACATTGTGGTCCCTCTCCACTCAGTGCCTTTGACGCCGAACGTTTGAGTTCAGCGGCGGCGCGTAGCGCCGTCCGCTGGAACGAAGTGTTAGGCGTCTTCGGCTTCTACTCATGCTGACCGAAGAATGAGCACTTCCTTGATGAAGATTCCGTTCATCGTGCAGTCAGTGCAGTGCACACGGGAGATGCCTTGGGGACCAGTGTGGACCAAGAACTTTAGCGCCTGCAGTAGCTGGTAAGTTGTTGCGACCAGCTTAAGATCTGAGATGCCTAGCGCAGAAGGCGAAGTACTTGAAAGAGCTTCAATGACCTTCCGATAGGCAACCGCTTCCTGTCTCTGCAAAAGCGGGTCCAGCGCAGGGCATGCGATTAGGAGCCGCCATTCGTCCGCATCATCGTAGTAGTACCACGCAACAAACGTCGGGGGAATAGCCAGCTCATCGAGCTTCTTTATGAGCTCGACTGCATCTGAGACCAAGCTCTCTACCAGTGCTTCTTCACCCATTGGAATACTCCGTGGTCCGGATCGTAGATCGATTGAATTAGTGAGGCGGCTGCGAACGGATCCCAGAAAGCATATCGGCTTTCCTCGGACCAGTTGTTGGCGATGGCCCAGTATGCTGCGAGCTGTGGATCCGCATTCGAATCGGAGTCAAAGGCAGGTCGCAGTCCTGCGGTTCCAAGCAAGCTATCGAGCTTGTGAACGTAGATGGCATTGACGAATGCCTTGTCTGGAATTGTGTTTGGTTGAACCAGCTTGGCAATGCATGCCTTGAGGGCAAGCTCAACAGCGTAGCCAGCCAAGTAGTACGCCGACGAGAATCGCGTTGCCTGCAAGAGAAGAATGGAATCTTCCAGTCGCAAGAGAGCGAGCTTCTCAAGATCGACCTTGGTCATCATGGCGGCGATCTCCCTCTGGACGCCTAACAAGCAATAGACGGATCTGTCCAATACCCCAAACACAGCGCGCCCTGCAGTCTAACGCCTGTCGCCGTTTCCTCCCTGATCCTACCCGCTTCCTTATAAGCCACGCCCGCGACCTGCGACCCGTCGCTGTGATAGGCAAACCTGCCTAGTCCGCCACACGCCGGGCCGCTGACAGCCCCCACGGGCGCTCCGGTTCCTCTTTGGGCCCATTATCGGGTTCCCGGGATGCCGCCGCAATCCCGGTGGAGCCCTCCCGGGCTGTGACGTCAGGGAACGCGGTCCCTGAGGAGGCGTGCGCCCGCGAACAGGTGCTGCTGCGCGTAGCCCGCCAGCGGGCCGAAGCGGTCGCTCGCCCATCCGCGGATCGCGCGGGGGGTCGCCGTCCGGCCGCTGAAGTACCAGCGTTCCACCGCCCGCTGCACCCAGACATCCACCGGGAACGCCTCGCCCCGCCCGAAGGCGAAGAGCAGCACGCAGTCGGCGACCTTCTCGCCAACGCCCGGAAGATCCAGCAGTGTCGCGCGAGCGTCGTCAAAGGGCATGGTGGCGATCCGCGCCAGGTCCACCTTGCCGTCTGCCACGAGACGCGCCAGATCCCGCACGTACCGGGCGCGGTAGCCAAGGGCGCAGGTGCGCAGCGCTGCGGGGCCGGCTGCGGCCAGCCGCTCCGCGGACGGAAACGCCCAGCCGACAGGATTGTGCCCACCGCCAATGCGCCCGCCAATGCCCTCGCCGATTGCGTCGCCGTTCCCAGCATCACCCGTGCTCCGGATCGGCTCGCCGAACCGCCGCGCCATCCGCTCGACGCTGAGGCTGATCTTCGGGATGTTGTTGAAGGCCGAGACGACGTAGGATACCAGGCACTCCCACGGATCCTGGCGCATGATCGCGATCCCCGAGGTGCGCGGCAGCAACCGCAGCAACACGGGATCGCGGGCGAGCGCGGCCTCGATTTCCCCCAGCGGCTCGCAGGCGCCGATATGCAGGGCCAGATGCGCCGGTGATCCGGCCGGCCCCTGCCATCGCACCCGCAGACCGCCGGGCTCCTGGTTGACGATGGCCACGGTCCGGCCGATTATGCCGAGAGCGGATACGGTCGAACGGTCTCCTGACGGCGGTAGCACGGTCCAGCGAAAGCACTGGCCGCACGACAGGGTGCGGGTCAGATCGTAGGGCGGCTCAACCGGGATGAGCACGGCGCGGCTCGCCGCGCGGGGCCTGCGATGGCTGCCCGTGTGCATCGCCTCCTGTCAGCTCCCGAGGATGCCCGCGTCCAGCACGAGCTGCGACCACGTCTCCATCCGGGCGTAAGCTGCCCGCACGTCACCAATGTCGACCAGGCGACCGGTAAGGCGGTCGGTCTCCCGGATCGCCACGCGGCCGGACGGCACGTTCACGACATGCACGAGCCCAAAGTGTACCTGCCCGACCGCGTTCTCATCGTCGTTGAGGACGCCCGCCAGCCGGGCGGTCCAGGGACCGTCCACGATCAACTCTTCGTCGAGCTCGCGGCGCAGGCCCGCGGCCACGGCGTCGGCGGCCTCGCCCTCGTCGATCTTCGCGATATGCCCACCCACGCCGATCGAGTAAAGCCCGTGCAGCCGGCCCTCGCCTCCGGCCTGCGTGCGTTGGAAGAGCATGTAGCGGCTGCTGCTCTGGACCACCAGGTAGGGGATGATCTGCTTGAGCGAGGGGTCGTCTTCAACGTCGCCGCGGCGTCGGAAGACCCCGAACTGCCGGACGCGCGCCAGGTATTCGTCCAGCCCGACGGAGGAGACGCCGCGGAACGGCCCGCTCCAGAAGAGGTCTGCCCGCGGGACTACCAGGATCTGTTCATCCATGCCCATGCCCGTATCACCTTATGTCCGCAGATTCCAGCGTACCCGGGTCCGGGGTCGAGTAGACGAACTTGGCGAGCACTACCGGCCGGTGCGGCTCCCTGATGTAGGGCAGCAGGAGCGGGATATCGGGGAAGATCGGCAGCGCCGTCAGCCCGTCCGGCGGGACCCACCGCAGCGGTCCCTCGTGAGAGGCCACGACCGTGCTTTCCTCCACGCGCGCGGAGAAAAGGAAGATCTCCCAGTGCTCACCGGTGGAGCGCACGATGGCGGTGGCCACACCGCGGAACTCTAGGGGCGGATCAATGCCCGCTTCCTCCCTCAACTCACGCTGCGCGGCATCGAGAGGATCCTCTCCACGGTCCACCTTGCCTCCGATGGCGTTCCAGAAGCCGGCGTCGGGCTCGTGCTGTCGGTGGATCAGGAGCAGAGCGTCGCCGTGGAAGACGAAACAGAGTGTCCGCAGGTAGACCGCGGTGGGTCCATCAGGGTGAGGGCGCGGTGTGAATATCCCCATGGAAGTCGGGCGCGCGGCCTCTTTCAGCGATAGTACGCCAGCTTCATCGCTTCCCGCGCGCGCTCGAGCGTCTCGCCCGCGATCTCGCGCGCCCGCCGGGTGCCATCGGTGATGATCTCCTCGACGTACCCGGCCCGCGCCGCGAATCCGGCGCGCCGCTCGCGGATCGGGTCGAGGAAGGTGTTCAGTGCGCGGGCCAGCCGCTTCTTTACCTCAACATCGCCGACCCGGCCGGCCTCGTAGCGCTCCTTCAGATCCTCCACCTCGGCCCGATCGGCGTTGAACGCATCGTGATAGGTGAACACCGGGTTGCCTTCGACGGTACCCGGATCGGTCGGGTGGATCCGATTCGGGTCGGTGTACATGCGCATCACCCGCTGTGTTACGGTATCGGCATCATCCGCGAGGTAGATTGCGTTGCCCACCGACTTGCTCATCTTGGCCTTGCCGTCGGTGCCGGGCAGCGTGCCGACCTCGCCGATGAGGGTCTCGGGTTCGGGGAACACCGGCGCGAACAGCTCGTTGAACCGGCGCGCGATCTCGCGGGTCAGCTCGAGGTGCGAGGCCTGGTCCTTGCCCACCGGGACTATCTCGCCGCGCACGCTCAGGATGTCCGCCGCCTGCAGCACCGGATAGCCGAGCAGCCCGGCCGAAGGCTGCTTGATGTGGAGATCGCGCATCTGCTCCTTCAGCGTCGGCACGCGCTGCAGGCGCGGCACGGGCACCAGCATCGAGAAGATCAACTGCAGCTCCGAGATCTGCGGGACGGCCGATTGAAGAACGATCGTGGACCGCTCGGGATCAATCCCTACGCTTAGGTAGTCGAGCACGATCTCGCGGATGTTCTCCTCGATATCCTCCAGGTGGTCCAGCCGGGTGGTCAGGATGTGGTAGTCGGCGAGCAGGAAGAAGCAGTCGTACTCGTCCTGCAGCCGCACGCGGTTGGCGAGCGTGCCGACGTAGTGCCCCAGGTGGAGCTTCCCTGTGGGACGATCCCCGGTCAGCAGACGTCCCTTCTTCATCGCCGTCCTCCCATCGTGTCTCGATCCTCCCCACCGCCGATGAGACCCTCTTCCGGCGCCCCGTCCTCGACGCTCCTGCGCAGCCGCGCCAGCTCGGCCTCGTAGCGCGTCAGCGCGCGGAGAATCGCGTCGCGGTTGGCCCGGCAGATTGCGGCCCACATCTGCGCGGGGCTGCGTGCTATCCGCGTCATCTCCTCGTGCGCAGGACCACCGATTGCGCGGGCGTCCGCGGCGACCGCCCGGTGGAGCGCCATGCTGACAAGATACGGTAAGTGGCTCACCTGTGCCACCATCTCGTCGTGCGCCACGGGATCGAGTATCACCGGATGCATGCCGAGGCGCACCACGAACGCCTGCATCGCCGCAACCGCCTCGGGCGCCGTGAGCGCCGTGGGCGTCAGGACAAACGGGCGCCCGTCGAGCAGTTCGGCACTTGCCGCGGCCATCCCCTGTCCCTCGTTCCCTGCCATGGGGTGCCCGCCGACGAAGTGCACCCCTTCAGGTAGTGCGGCGTGAACAGCAGTGACGATCGGCGCCTTCACGCTCCCGACGTCAGTAAGAACGGAGCTACGGCGCATCCGCTTGGCCGCGGCGATCGCCGTGGCGGCCACCAACTCCAGCGGGGTCGCCACGATGACGAGATCGGCTTCGGCCACACAGTCGAGATCGGCGCTGCCGGCGTCAATCGCGCCGCGGCGCGCTGCCAGATCGAGCGCGTCGGGGTCTACGTCAACGCCGAGCACGCGGACCCCGACCGCCCGCAGGCGCAGGGCCAGCGACCCGCCGATCACCCCCAGGCCGACGACGGCCGCGGTGCGGGGAAATGACCCGGGCGTCCCGGCCGGCCCGTCCATGCCTAGATCTCCCGGCCGAGGACGCCGGCGATCGGCCGCAGCGACGCCATCAGGCCGGCGAAGTTCTCCAAGTTCAGCGACTGCGGGCCGTCGCTGAGCGCGCTGGCGGGATCGGGGTGCACCTCGACCATCAGGCCGTCGGCGCCGGCGGCCACCGCGGCCCGCGCCATCGGCGCGACGTAGCGCCACTTCCCGGTCCCGTGGCTCGGGTCCACGAGGACCGGCAGGTGCGTCAACTGCTTGAGCACGGGGATGGCGGACAGGTCGAGGGTGTAGCGGGTGTGCCCGTTGAACCCCCGGATGCCACGCTCGCACAGCACAACCTGGTAGTTTCCCTCGCTGAGGATGTACTCGGCGGCCATCAGCAGCTCTTCGATCGTCGCGCTCACGCCGCGCTTGAGCAGCACCGGCAGCCGCGCGCGCCCGGCCTCACGCAGCAGGGTGTAGTTCTGCATGTTCCGCGCGCCTATCTGGATCATATCGGCGTAGCGCACGACGAGCTCGAGCTGCGCGGCGTCCATCGCCTCTGTCACCACAGGCAGGCCGGTGCGATCGCGGGCCTCGGCGAGAAGGCGCAGCCCTTCTTCCTCCAGCCCCTGGAAGGAGTACGGCGAGGTCCTGGGCTTGAACGCGCCGCCCCGGAGGAGCGTGGCGCCCGCCGCCTTGACGCCGTCGGCCGCGGCCAGGATCTGCTCGCGGCTCTCCACAGAGCACGGGCCGGCGATCACGGCCACGCGGGCGCCGCCGATCGGTTGGCCCCCCGCGGTCACGACGGTGTCCTGGGGGATGAACTCCCGGCTCACCAGCTTGTACGGCTGGAGGATCGCCACCACGCGCTCGACGCCCGGGGCCACCTCGAGCGACTCGCGCAGGATCTCCTTGGTGCGGTCGTCGCCGACCACGCCGATCACCGTGCGCGACACGCCGACAGAGATGTGGGTATTCAGGCCCGCGCCGTGGATCCGCTCGACCACGGCCTGCACCTGGCGTTCGCTCGCTCCGGATTCCATTACGACGATCATGCCGATCCCCCCAGAAATAGAGACCCCCCTACAGGAGACGAGAGACTATTGAGGTTTGGGGTAGTATAGCACGGCGATCAGGCGGTCCCGCCCCGCAGGAGCCGAGGATCGAACGCGTCCCGCAGGCCGTCGCCAAATAGGTTCAGCCCGATCACCAGAAGCATGATCGCCAGGCCGGGAAAGACGGTGATCCACGGCGCCTGGCCCATGTATACACGGCCGCCGCTCAGAATGGTACCCAGACTTGGAATGTGCGGCGGCACGCCCGCGCCCAGGAAGCTCAGCAGCGCCTCCCCCAGCACCGCGTAGGCGAAGATGAATGTGCCCTGGACGATTGCCGGCGACATGCAGTTGGGCAGCACGTGGCGCGCCATGATCATGGCGTCCGAGAGCCCCAGCGAGCGCGCCGCGGTCACGTACTCGAACTCGCGGACGACCAGGACGCTACCGCGGATGATTCTGGCCATGCGGGGAGAGTAGACGATCCCCAGCGCTACCGCCACGTTGACCGCGCTCGGACCCAGGGCCGCCATCAAGGCGATGGCGAGGATCACGGCCGGAAACGCCATCAGCGCGTCCATGAGGCGCATCAGTGGGTTGTCCAGCCGCGGCATGTAGCCGGCAGCCAGGCCTACCGGAAGTCCGATCGTGGTGCTGATAACCACCACCGCGGTGCCGATGGCCAGCGACAGGCGGATGCCGTAGAGCACCCGGCTGAACACGTCCCTCCCGAAGTCATCGGTACCCAGGGGGTGAACGGCCGAGGGAGGTTTGAGGCGGTCGGCGATCTCCATCCTCTGCGGGTTGGCCGGCGCCAGCAGCGGGGCCAGCGCGGCCGTCAGGAACAGCCCGATGAGGATCAGGCCGCCCAGGATCACGATCGGCCGCCGGAGCATCATGCGCCACCGGAGCCGCCACGGCGAGATCGGCTCGGCGACGACCCTCGGCGGAGGCGGGATGCGCGGCATCGTCAGTACCGGATCCTAGGATCAACGGCCGCGTAGACGACGTCCACCAGCAGGTTGATCACGACGTACGCGGCGGCAATGAGGAGCACGATCCCCTGAATCACCGGGTAGTCGCGCCTAAGAACCGAGGTGATCAGCAGTTGCCCGACGCCCGGGATCGTGAAGATGGTTTCCGCAACAACGTTGCCGCCCATCATGACCGAGAAGATAATCCCCACCACGGTGACCACCGCGATGAGGGCATTGGGAAAGGCGTGGCGGAGCGTGACCCGCTGCGACGACAGCCCTTTGGCCCGTGCCGTCCGCATGTAGTCCTGAGCAACCACGTCCAGCATGGCCGCCCGCGTCATGCGGGCGATCAGCGCGGACTGGACGAACCCCATGGTGAAAGCCGGCAGCGCCATGTACCTGAGACTCGTCCACAGCCCTTCGGTAGGCGAAACGTAGCCGGCCACGGGCAGAAGCCCCAGGTGGACCGAGAAGAACAGCACCAGGTTGAGCGCCAGCCAGAACTCCGGCACCGACACGCCCAGGAAGGCCACGAGCGTCACCCCCTGGTCCATCAACGAGCCACGCCGCACCGCCGAGATGATGCCGGCCGGTACCCCGATGCCCACCGATATGGAGATCGCCAGGGCGCTGAGGAGCACCGTGGGCAGCAGGTGCTGGCGAATGGTGGTGGTAACCGGCAGGCCGAAGAAGATGGACGTCCCAAGATCGCCAACCAGGACCTTCTGGAACCACCGGAACCACTGGGTGAGCAGCGGGGCATCCAGCCCCAGTTCTTGGCGCAGCCGTGTCACGGCCTCGTCCGGGGCGTCGGGCCCCAGCATTATTACCGCGGGGTCACCGGGCGTGAGGTGAATGAGCAGGAAGACGATGGTCCCGACCAGGATGACGATCGGGACCATCGCCGCAAGACGGCGTGCCAGGTAGGCCCGCATGGCCTCCTAAGGAGCGATCCACACGTTCCAGAAGAATAGGTCAGGCCGGGTGGCCAGTCCCTGCACTCCGGGCCGCGCGATCGCCAGGTTGAAGAAGTCGCCGAACTTGATGCCCGGCACGTCCTCCCAGTAAAGCCGCTGGACATCTTCCCAGAGACGCTTGCGCGCCGCAGGGTCGGGCTCGCGGATCAACCGCCCGATCAGGCGGTCCTTCTCCTCGGTCGTCCACCATCCCGGCCAGGTGGGGCCGATGATGACCGGCTGGATCGGAGGGTCCACGCCCGGGCTGAAGATGAACGAGGTGCTGAAGACCTCGTACAGATCGGGATTGGCCCGGCGCGAGAGCACGGTCGCCCAGTCCAGAACTTGAAGATCCATGTTGAACCCGGCCTCCTCGAGTTGCTGGGAGGCGATCAGCGCCGGCTTGTATGCCCAGTCGAAGGCCGCGCTGGTGATCCACCGCACGGGCTGGCCGCGGTATCCGGCCTCGGCCAGCAGGCGGCGCGCCGTGGCCAGGTCGCGGCGGTTGTAGGGGCCCAGGCCCTCGCGGGAGTACCAGGGGGACTCCTTGAACATCAGGCTGCCGTCCACCCGGAACATGAGCGGGTTGCCGAAAGTACCCGCCATGATCTTGCTCATGTCCAGGGCCGCCAGGAACGCCTGTCGCATCCGGCGGTCGGTGAACAGCCCCCTGCGCTTGTTGAAGACCGCCATGGGCTGGCCGTAGGGCTTGAGGATCAGGGTGCGGACCTTAGGATTGTTGCGCAGGTCGCCGTAGGCGTCCGGGGTGATGCTCTCGGCGTAGTCGTACTGCCCGGTCATCACGCCGTTGATGCGGGTCTGCACGTCGGGAACGATCACGAACCGCAGCTTGTCGGCGTAGGCCACCTTCTGGCCACCGTAGCCGTCGGGGCTCCCAGCGCGCGCCGAGTATCCGTCGAACCGCTCGAGCTCGATCGCCTGGCCGGGCACCCATCGCGTGAACTTGAACGGTCCGGTTCCGATCAGCTCCGAGAGCTCGGTGATCCGCTTCGTGCCGGCGGCGTCGGCTACCGCCTGCTGGTAGATCCCCGCGAGCTGGATCGGCTGCGCCAGCGCGGCGATCAGGATGCCGGACGGCTGCTTGAGCCGTATCACAACGGTGCTGGCGCCCCTGGCCTCGATCGCCTCGATGTCGTCGCGGAAGAACGGCACCGCGACCACGGCCATCTTCACCCATCGCTGCAACGACGCCACGACGTCGCGGGGCGTCATCACTCGCCCGTTGTGGAAGCGCACATTCGACCGCAGCGTGATCGTGTACTCCTTGCCGCCGTCTCCGACCTTGTAGCCCTCCGCAAGCATTGGAATGATCCGGAAGTTCTTGTCGTAGGTGAACAGGGGCTCGAACACGTGCCAGGCGACGATCTCGGTCAGGTAGGCCGTGGTGGAATGGATGTCCAGCGCGGGCGGATCCGCGCTGATGGCCACGGTCAGCGTGCCGCCGCGCTGCGGGGCCGGGGGCTGGGCCCAGCCGCTTGCGACGGTCCCGAGCAACCCGGCGAGCGTAAGAGCAAGAACCACTCGCATGCCTCTCATGCTTCAACCTCCTCAGTCCCCTCGGCAGACTTCAATACCCGGCGAGCTTCAACGCCGGCGGTGCCTAGGGGTCTACATTCTACATTCTACATTGAGGTTCGGGCCGGCACAATGAGCCCCTCAGAAGGAAGCCGGCGCCCGGCACCGAACATGTAATGTTCAAACAAGTCAGCACGAGTCAGCAGGGGAGGGTCGGGTATGAGCCGCGAACGCGATCTTGAACAGGTGCTGCGCGAGCTGAGTCCCTCGACGCGGCGGGAGTTCCTCAAACGGGCAGCCGCGATGGGTATCACGGCGGCCGCCGCCCAGGCCATGCTCATCAAGAACCCCACCATCGTGACCGCGGGGCCGAGCGCGAAGCGGGGGGGCACTATCCGTATCCTGAGCCACCAGGAGGTGGCCAGCCTTAGCCCCGACGACATAGGCCCCACGATGCAGTGGAACATGATCACGCAGATCCACAACGCGCTGGTCGAGGTCAATGACAACTTCGTTGTCGAGCGCGTGCTTGCCTCGAACTACCTGGCGTCGAAGGACGGGATGATGTACACCTTCACGCTGCGCAAGGGCGTGAAGTTCCACGACGGGACCGAGTTCACCGCCGACGACGCAAAGTACACCTACGACTTCCACATGAACCCGAACAACGCGACGATTCAGGGCGTCCTGTTCAAGAGCGTGGACAAGGTAGAGACCCCGGACAAGTACACGGTCGTGGTCAAGATGAAGGAGCCCAACGCCGCCTTCCTGCGGCAGGCGGCGACGGTCTTAATCGTCCCGGCCCGCTACCACGGCCGCATCGGCGAGAAGGCCTACAAGGCCGCCCCGATCGGAACCGGGGCGTTCAGGCTAAAGGAGTGGAGACCCGCGGAGTTCACGGTCGTCGAGGCGTTCGACCAGCATTTCCGGGGCAGGCCCAACGCAGACTTCTTCAGGCAGGACATCGTGCCGGACCCATCGGTGCGCTCGATCGCGCTGCGCACCGGAACCTCTGACTCGTCCGCCTGGCCCCTGCTGTCAGAGGATAACCTGCGCTTCGAGGCCGATCCGGGCTACACAGTGTTCCGCACGTCGAGCCTGGCGACCAACCACTTCCCGCTCAACAACGATCACCCCATTCTCTCAGACAAGCGCGTGCGGCAGGCCATGATGCACGCGATCGACCGCCAGCGTCTGATTGACGACGTCTTCCGCGGCACGGCGATAATCGCGCACTCCATCTTCCCCCCGGCGCTGCAGTACTGGTACGAGAAGGGCGTCAAGCAGTATCCCTACAGCCCCGACCGCGCCAGGACGATGCTGGAGGAGGCCGGCTGGCGGATGGGACCGGGCGGCGTGCGCGTAAAGGACGGGCAGCGACTCTCGTTCACCTGCGCGGTGATCACCGGCGACCGGGCACGCCGGCCTGAGGCCGAGATTACCCAGCAGGACCTGGCAGGGGTGGGGATGGAGATGCGAATCGTGGAGCGGCCCGTCGCCACCATCCTTTCCCAGCTTCCCAAGGGCGAGCTGGACGCCTCGCTGTTCAACTGGACCTACAACGCCGGCGGAGGCGAACCCGACCCGTCGGCCACCCTGGCCGTGGGCGCGGCGCGGAACTTCTCGCGGTTCAAGAACCAGCGGGTCGAGGAGTTGCTGCCTGCCGGGCTGCGTGAGGTAGACCCTGCCAAGCGCAAGAAGATCTACAGCGAGATCCAGAAGATCGTCGCCGAAGAGACCCCATTCCTCAACATCATGTACTGGGACTGGTTCATCATCTTCAACAAGCGGATCAAGGGGCTGCCCGCCTCGACGCAGTCCGGATCCACCCTCATCCGCGACGCCTACAAGTGGTGGATCGAGTAGGCCGGAACGTGCTCAAGCATCAACTCACCCCCGGGGGGCGCGGCGATAGGCGCCGGCCCCCCGGGCCTCACCTCTGGACCGCGGGCTGCGTCAGATGCTGAGATACCTGGCATCGCGCCTGATGCAGGGCTCCGTCGTGATCCTCCTGGTCAGCATCGGAACGTTCTCCATGATGCACTTGATCCCCGGGGATCCGGTGGACCTGATGGTGGGCGAAGCCCAAGTCACCCAGGAACAGCTCGACATGATCCGCAAGAAGTGGGGGTTCGACCGGCCGGTCCACGAACAGTACTTCACCTGGGTCGTGAACATGGCGCGCGGTGACTTCGGCCAGTCGGTCGTACGCACGGGCGTCCCAGTGCGCAACATGATAAGCGAAGCCGCCGTCGTCACCGCCAAGCTCAACCTGCTGGCGTTCTTCATCTCCATAGCACTCGCCATCCCGTTGGGGGTCGTGGCGGCCGTCAGGCGCTACTCCGGGTTTGACTACGCCATTATGGTGTCCTCAACGCTCGGCCTGGCCCTGCCCAACTTCTGGATAGGCCTGATGCTGATCGTCCTGTTCTCGCTGCTGCTGGGCTGGCTGCCGCCGTTCGGGCTGCCGTCGTGGCAGGGATATGTCATGCCCGTGGCGGTGATCGTGGCGAACCAGACGGCGCTGCTGGCAAGGATGATGCGAGCCTCGACCATTGAGGGCATCGGAGAGGACTACGTCCGCACGGCGCGCGCCAAGGGCCTTTCGGAAGGAATAGTGGTCTCCAGGCACGTGGTGCGCAACGCCCTGCTTCCGGTCGTCACCGTAATCGGCTACCGCATTGCCTTCCTCCTGAGCGGCACGATCGTGATCGAGAACGTGTTTGCGCTCCCAGGGCTCGGCCAGTTGTTCATCGAGTCGGTGAACCGCGTGGACTACCAGGTCGTCCAGGCAATCGTCTTTGTGCTCAGCGTGCTGGTGGTGCTTGGGAACCTGATTACCGATCTGGTCTACGGCTATATCGACCCACGGATACGTATCGGGTGATCGGATGATCCAGAGAGAAGCCGTGACCCCAAAGCCCTACCGGAGGTCCGAGTTCACCCGCGCCTGGCGCCGGTTCAGGCGCTATCGCCCGGGGCTGTTTGGGCTGTGCTTCATCCTGGCGCTAGTGATAATGGCGGTGGTCCCGGACCTGCTCTCGCCCCACTCGCACACGTACATCTTCCGTGGAATGAGGGGAGCGCCGCCCTCGTGGTCACACCCGTTGGGGTTCGACCACATAGGCCGCGACATGCTGAGCCGGACGATCTGGGGCTCGCGCGTGGCCCTCATCGTTGGGTTGCTGGCGACCGGGATCTCGGTGGCGGTCGGGGTGACAATAGGAGCCGCCTCCGGCTACCTCGGCGGAAGGGTGGACGCGGCGCTGTCACGCATCGTGGACACGCTGATGGCCTTCCCGGTCCTGGTCCTGCTGATCACGCTCTCGGCCGTTCTGGGACCGAGTCTGGTCACGGTCGTGGTGATCATCGGGATCACCGGCTGGGCGCAGTACGCGCGGGTGGTGCGCGCCGACGTGCTGAGCCTGCGGGAGCGCGAGTACACCCTGGCGGCGCGCGCCGCCGGCGCCGGCGATGCCCGGATCATCTTCCGGCACATCCTGCCCAATGTCATGGGGCCGGTGATCGTGCTGGCCAGCCTTGGCATCGGGGGCATCATCATCCTGGAGTCGGCGCTCTCGTTCCTGGGGCTGGGCGTGCAGCCTCCGACCGCCTCGTGGGGAGGCATGCTCTCCGACGGCCGGGCCTTCATCCTCATCTACCCGCAGATCGCCATCGCGCCGGGAGTGATGATCTCGCTGACGGTGCTGGCCTTCAACCTTCTGGGCGACGGGCTGCGCGACGCCCTGGACCCCCGTCAGCACGACGCTTCGCTGGGCCGATAGACCGCGTCCTGCTCGAGCGGGTAGATCGGCCGGCGCACGTTTTGGAACGCGAAGTGCGCCAGGTTCGACGAGCACAGCCCCGGCGGGTCGGTGGTGATGATGCGCGCGGCCAGCTCCTCGTAGCCGGCCCGGAAGTGCGCGCTGGACTTCAATCCCACGATCCGGCAGTTCCGCACGTCGATCCCGTGGAGGAGAAACGGCCCGGGATCGAGTACCTGGCCGCGCCTGCTGGCTACGATAACGTCCAGCCCGCCGCAGGTCAGGCGGGCCGTCTTTCCATAGTCCGCCTGCACTCCGCGCGCCAGGGCGGTTAGCATATACTTTCCGTCGGCCAGGCTCTTAACGTAAGCCTCCAGGTCGAGCGGGTCCCCGTGCAGCCGGTCGTGCCTGCCGCCCAGGCGCACCCGGAGCGTGGCGCCGACACCGGCCTGATGCGCGGCCTCGGCGACCTCTGGATCGTAGAGCATCCCAAACGCGCTCTCGGCAACGCAGGCCTCCAGCATCGCCCGCAGCAGGTGCGTGCCGTCGCCCGGGGCCCCGCCGCCGGGGTTGTCGCTGGTCTCGTTGATCACCACCGGAGTGCGGTCCGCGGCCAGGGCCTCGGCCACCGCCTCAGCGGGCAGTGGGTAGTGACGCACGAACTCCTCGCGGCGGGCCCATGTCTCCTGAGCGACCGCTCGGGCCGCACGCCGGGCCAGTTCTGGGTCGCGCTCGGCTACCGCCACCACGGTGACGCCGGCCTCTGGGATGTCGCTGTAGGGGAAGCCGTGCATGAGCGCGCAGGCGATCATCCCGGGCTCCGCCTCCCAGCGGTGGCACAGCGCGTTGATGGACCGCACGGGCTCCAGGCCCGCCGGCGCAGGAGCGGCCAGCAGCGGCAGCACCTCGACGACCGTAACAGGATGGATCTCTCTGCGCAGGACCCGCACCAGGAACTCCACCGCATCCTGTCCGCGCTCGTACATGTCCGTGTGGGGGTACTCGTGCACGCTGAACAGACCCGTGGCCAACTCCGCCATCCTGGGGGTGGTGTTGCCGTGGAGGTCCAAGGTAACCGCGATGGGCATCTGAGGCCCCACGACCTCCCGGACCGCCTCCAGCACCGCGCTCTCCAGGTCGGAGATCCCCTCAGCCACACCGGCGCCGTGCAGGGCAAGGCAGACGCCGTCCAGCGGCATCGCCTGCCGGATTCCGCCGAGCAGCTCACTGAGCATCGCATCGTAGGCCTCGCGGGTGATTATCCCCCAGGGATTGGTGCTGGCCGCGAAGGTCGGGACCGGCACGGCGCCCAACCGTTCTGCGGCTTCCTGCATCCCGCACAGGAAGGTGCGTGTGTCGCGGAAGCGCTGCGTGATCTCCTCGCCGCGGGCCCACAGGTACTTCTGGAACATCTCCAGGGTGGTGGGCGGGCAGAAGGTGTTGGTCTCGTGGCTGATCTCTCCTATGGCTATGCGATACAAGGACAGGCCTCCTTTGCCGGCTTCCGGATCATCCTGGTACGTATCATCCCGGTATTGTCAGCGACTCCAGGTCCCGAGGGTAGTAGGTCAGCATCTCGAACCCACTCTCCGTCACTACCAGTGTGTCGGAGTGGCGGAACCCTGCGAACCCCGGCACGTAGATCCCGGGCTCTACGGTGAAGACCATGCCCGGCCGCATCTCGGTGGCGTCCCCAATATCGAAGAAGGGCGCCTCGTGGATGCCTATCCCCATCGCATGGCCTACGTGGTGACGCCAGTACGGCATCAGGTCGTGCTTCTCGAAGAACGCGCGCACCGCGCGGTCCACCTCGGAGCACGGCCGTCCGGGCCGGATCGCCTCGAACGCGATGTCCTGCGCGCCCAGCATCAGGGAGAAGAACCGCCGGTGCTCGTCGGTCACCGGGGAAACGACCATGGTGCGTTCCATCTCGCTGTAGTAGCCTCCCACCGCCGCCGATGCGCCGGTCACCAGCACGTCCCCGGCCTGTATTCGCGCGTTGGTAGTCATGGCGTGGGCGATCGCCGACTGCTTCCCGACCTGCCCGCGGTAGCCGGCGCGGGCTCCGGGGAACGTCCAGCTCAACGGCCGGTACTCCGGTCCCAGCGCCCTGACCATCGCGACCGTGGCATCGTACGAGGCGCGATGGCTGACCTCGCTCTCGATCACCCCACTCCGGGTGTACTCCTGCAGCAGGGCGTGGGCCAGGTTTCCCCAGCGCGCGCTCTCGCGGATCAGGGCCAGCTCCTCCTCCGACTTCACCATCATCATCTCTTCTACGAGATCCCGCATGAGGCTCACCGGCGCGCCGGGCAGGACCTCGCTGAGCCGCGGCCCCCGGTAGCCCATGATGCCCGGGTACCCATCGCCGTCCGCTCCCAATCGCGCCTGGGTCAGCCCCAGGCTGCCCAGCAGCCCTGCCAGTTGCGGCATCGGATGGGTCTCGCCCGGATACTCCGGGTAGGTTACCACCCGATCCACGAAGGCGTGGGCGGACGCGTGCTCCTGTTCAAGGCGGGGAACGAACAGCACCGTGGAATCGCCTGCCACGATCAGCGCGGTCGGTCTCTCCGTGGCTATGAAGGCAAATCCGGTCAGGTAGAAGATGTGCGTGGGGTTGAACAGAACCAGGGCGTCAGCTCCGCGACGCCGGGCCTCGGTGCGGGCGAGCCCGGTGCGACGCACGTGTTCCTCGCGGCTGATGAATAGGCGCATTCCTGCCTCCTTGGAGTCCGGCTGCAGAGTTCTCTTCTGGCAGCATGCGCAGGATTCCTGGGAGGCGCACATGGCCAGGGCCTCTGCTATAATCCTGGCAAGCCAAAGAACGGTGAGTCATGCTTCGGAAGGGGGATGCGGTATGCGCGGAACCGCCCTTGCTCTGCTGATCGCACTGCTCCTAGGCATGGTGGGCAATGCACCGGCGCCCACTGCGGCTCAGGATCGCCCGCTGGTGGTTGCGCTGGGCTCTGAACCCCGCAGCCTGATGGCCATGCGCATCGTTGACTGGACCACCAACGTCCAGCAGATGAACATCTACGACCGGCTGTACTACTGGGACGGATTCCCGCCCCGCATCAAGCCCTCACTGGCCGCGGAGCTCCCTCAGACTCCGGACGACCTCACCTGGATCATCAAGCTGCGGCCGGGAGTCAAGTTCCACAACGGGGAACCGTTCGGGGCAGAGGCCGTGAAGTTCACGTTCGAATGGCTCCTCGATCCCAGGAACGAGTCTCACTACCGGCCCAGGTTCGCGTTCATCGAGTCGATGGAAGTGCTGGACCCGCTGACGCTGAAGATCCGCACCAAGGAGCCGGCGCCGATCATGCGCTACTGGCTGGTGGACTTCACCGTCATGGCGCCCGGTTACGTACGCTCGGTGGGCACCGTCGAGGCGTCGCGGAACCCGATAGGCGCCGGGCCCTACAAGTTCGTGCGCTGGGACCGGGACGAGCGGCTCGTGCTCGAGGCCAATCCCGGGTACTGGAACAAGCCGCCTGCGATCAAGCGCGTGGAGTTCCGGTTCATCCCCGATTTCAGCGCGCGCTTGGCATCCCTGCTGGCCGGGGAGGCCGACATCGTCAAGGATGTGCCGCCGGTCGCGGTGGACCAGGTCAACCGCAGCGGCCAGGCCGAGGTCAGGGGCGTGGCCTCGTCGCGCATCAACTACCTTGCCCTGGTCAACTTCAAGCCAGGCCCGCTGCAGGACCGCCGTGTGCGCCAGGCGCTGAACTACGCGGTGAACGTGGATGAGATCGTCACCAACCTCTTCAAGGGAAGGGCCACGCGCATCCCCGGCGCGCTCTCGTCCATCAACGAGAACGTGAATCCTAACCTCAAGCCCTATCCGTTTGATCCCGCGCGGGCCGTAAAGCTCATCAAGGAGGCCGGCTACGACCCGACCAAGCTGGAGTTTACCCTCGACTCACCGTCCGGACGCTACCCGCTGGACAAGGAGGCCTCCGAGGCGATCGCTTCTTACCTGGGCCGCATCGGCATCAGGGTCAGGGTCGTGGTGAACGAGTGGGGCACCCATCTCGACAAGATCATCAACCGCCGCACCGGCGAGATGTTCTACCTTGGGTGGGGCCCGGCGCTGGAGGCTCAGGGCACGATCGCCGAGCTGTTCCGGCCCGAGCGGACATACAGCGGATTCGGGACGCCGAACCTGACGCTGGAGATCAACAAGGCCATCCCGATCGTGGATCTCAAGAAGCGGCAAGCCGCCTGGCACCGCATCCAGGTGATGCTCTACACCGAGGCGCCCTGGATCTTCCTGTGGCAGCAGCACGACCTCTACGGGGTGAACAAGCGGGTGAAATGGGAGCCCCACCCCGGGGAGAAGATATTCCTGCACGATGCATCGTGGACGCGTCGGTAGGCCTGCTGTCGCGGCGACACCGCGAGTCTGGAGATAGGGCGAGCCCGTCGGTCTGACGGG
>JAVHLI010000025.1 GCA_031082185.1 bacterium
TACATCGGTTTCCTCCTTCCGCTGTCCTTGACTTTGGTCCCGCGATTCCGCTAATGGACCGTTCGTCAGGACGCTATCCGGTTCGCATAACACAAGTAACACGACGAGGATGTGCCGTCTGCTCAAAATTGCTCACACGTGCTCACGTCTCTTGGCCTCTCGTTCCTTGGCCGATGCGAGGCAGCAGCAACCGAACTGTTCAATATTGAACAGACGGTCAGGCGCTACGCTTGTTAGCGTACAATGGTATGGGTCTGGTCGCACACCGAGAAGGGGGTAGATCATCACAGACGTGGCGAGAAGCGCTGGTAGTGGCAGGGATATATGGCGGGCGATCGCGGGCGGTGGTCCGCAGAGGACTTCGTCTCTCAACGCGGCCATTGTTGTCTGCGTTGTAGTTGCGCTGATATGGACCATGGCGCAACCCACGCAGGCACAAGATGAGGGAATAGTTGCCCGCATCAAGCCCGCGGTGGTCTTGATCTCGGTCAAGCACGTCAATGGCCGGGCAGTCCGTGGGTCTGGTTTTCTGTATGATCCCTCCGGACTGATCCTTACGAATCACCGTGTGATAGAGGGTGCTGTTGAGATCATCGTGACGCTTCCCGACCAGCGCAGCTTCCAGGCTACCGTAGTCGACTACGTCCGCCGAGAAGACTACGCCGGCAGAGAATTACAGGTGGCAACAGACGCAGCAGTGCTCAAGATCAACGCCTCAGACTTGCCGTCGCTTCCTCTTGGGGACTCAGACACGTTGCGTCAGGGTCAGGAGCTCTTGGCCTTCGGATATCCGGGCTCAGTCGGTACCGGAGAAGTGACGGTTACTCGGGGTATCGTCAGCACTCTCCGGCCCGGTTGGGTCCAGACGGACGCGCCTATGGAGCCGGAAAGCAGCGGCGGGCCGGTCGTTGATCGTCAGGGTCGCGTCGTAGGGATCGCCACACTCATGGCCGGCCAGAACGGGAAGACCGGCGCGGTCTGGGTTATCAACGGAGTTCGGGGCCTGGCAGGCTCGGCCTCGGATGATGGCGCACCGCGCATCCGTGAAGTGAAGGTCACGGGAATGGAGTACGTGCCCGTTCGGGTCGGCCGGCGAACGGTGTGGCGGAGGAGTTATGATCCCGGCTCGACCGGCCAGCAGGGGTATGTCGCAGGGGCTACCAGTGAGGATCTGCAGGTAGACAACTACAATGGTGCACTGCTGGTTCGGGCACGAGACTCCACGGGCGCGGAGTCCAGGAGCTACCTGGATTCAAATGGGCTCCTGGGTCTCCCGGTTTCGCAAGGCGGATGGGTGTTTGCCTCAGAGCCACGACTCATATTGCCTCTTCCGCCGTTCGGGGGCCGGACGTGGCAAGATCGCCGAACGGACCAGTACCCTCCTCAGGGACTGGTTCGCCAACTCACGTCGACCACCAGAATCGAGGGCCTCAGCGAGGTCCTGACGGTTCCCGCTGGGACATATGCGCAGTGTATGAAGGTCGTCGAG
This sequence comes from bacterium, assembly GCA_031082185.1. Lineage (NCBI taxonomy): Bacteria > bacterium. Next base: position 1,490 of record JAVHLI010000025.1, read on the forward strand.
ACGATACTCCAGGTGGATACCCGCGGTGGACAACAACGGGTGTGGCACGTGACTACTACGACCTGGAGAGCCCCTTCAGTTGGTCCAATTCGAACTGTGAGAGAACTCGGGGAGACCAAGGAGCGGTTCGTGCAAGAACTGGTCAGCACGACGCCCTGAGGTTGCGCGGCAAGAGATCCGGGACTCAGTCGTGAAGGATGATATTCAGGAGTGAACTGTGCACGTGCAACTCACCATTGTACTCAATGAAGCCCAACTGCCTGAACCTGTTCATGAAGAGACTCACGCGTGCCCGCGTCGTACCGATCATTCCCGCCAGAGTCTCTTGACTGATCCTGGGAACCACGGTCTTGGCCTCTTCATTGCCGACGTGCGCAAGCAGCAACAGGGCCCGCGCCAGCCGTTTCTCGCTTGAATTGAACAGTTGATCGACTAGGTCCTCTTCTATGCGAACATTGCGGGAGAGCACATACGACATGAACAGCTCTGAGAACTTAGGCTGGTCATGCAGCAGGCGGATGATGCTATTCTTCTCCAGTCTCATGATAGAGCCCGCGGTCACCGCCACAGCAGTCGCCATGCGGAAGCGTTGACCGGCCAGGCAGCCTTCGCCAAGGAAATCGCCTGGCCCTAACGTCGCGATGACCGCCTCTTTCCCCTGTCTGGATAGTACCGTGAGCCTGGTCTTGCCATTGAGAATGTGGAAAACGGCATCAGCAGGATCTCCTTGCGAGAAGAGCTTCTGCCCCTCTTGCAACCCCACAACAGTCCGCCCATCACCCGCGCTTGCCAAGAAGGTCTTGAGAACGAACTGCTGAGTCCGTGCGGAATCTTTGCTTCTCATACGATGGCCCCCAGTGTGCAAGGATGATGTCACACTGCCTAGACTCTTTATACAAATCACATCGTTTCCCTGTCAATATGGAGGGTGTCCCAAGGGTAGGTGATCTTCTGGGAGCAACCCCCAGCGCTCATCACGCTACCCTAGCCTCCTTCTCCCGCACTACAGCGGCCTTGAGCGCGATGTGCAACTTCGGCGGCACGGCTACCGCGCGCTACCGCAACTACGCGTGGCACCTTGGCAGGGGGACACGCAGGGGAAGGAGGAGATGGTGGCGTAATGATGGCTGGGGCTGCTCTCACATTCAAACTGGTCCTGGGACAGCCTCAGCGGCAGTGGGCCGCCGGATTCACGATTCGCCAAGATATGGCAAGTTTGCCACCGCGCACACCATGGGCGGACTCATTCATGTTGTGATAGTCACTCCCTGGCGGCCGTCCGTGTGGGGATCCAAGAGTCCACTTAACAGGAGGAGACGAAATGAACTCAGTCAAGATTGCGGCAATCGTGCTGATCGTGGCCGGTGTCCTGGGGTTGGTGTATGGCAGTTTCAGCTACACCAAGGAGACCCATGAGGTCAAGCTGGGACCGATTGAGCTGTCGGTAAAGGACAAGCAGACGGTCAACGTCCCAGTGTGGGCTGGCGTGGGGGCGATAGTGATTGGCGGCGTGCTCCTGCTCTTTGGAAGCAAGAAGAGCTAGCCGCTGCACCTGCTGCACGGTCGTTACACGGAGCGCGTTGTGGGAGGATGTCCCAAGACCGGGCGCCGCAAACCCTTGCGGCCATCGATCACTACCAGCAGGCCCTCGGCCACCCGCAGACCACGTTCGAGGAGGGCCCGCAGGAACGCCCCGCAGGCCGTGTCGTTCTCGATGCCGGTCTGGCCGTCGCCCGGCCGAGAGGAGGCTGGACGTGAGCGGGGGCCAGGCGAGCCGGCTTCTTCCTTGTCCTCGACCTGCTGTGCCCTAGCGGCTATGATGTAACAAGGATGCCGTGGACGGACCGTAGGCATTCTAGCGACCCTCGCGTAGCCACATCTCAATAGAGCCCGAAGGGGATCCTCATCGGCTTTCTTAGAAACCTGCGCGGCGCAACGGCTACTGCGGCCGGCTCCACGAGCTCCATGCGAGATCGTGGACCTCTCCGCGGTGAGTTGTTGAGCGTCGAAGGTCTTGATGCGCTCGCCAAAGCGTTGGCCACTCGCCTCACGCCGGCGCGGAATTCGCGGCGCGGGGCGCCACGCTTCTTCTCGAGGCTCGACGACAACGATCGGAGCCTGCGCCGGACCTACCGCACGCTTGCAGCGGACGTACGGGGCGCCGAGGCTCTCGTACCCGCTGCGGAGTGGCTTCTTGACAACTTCCATGTCGTTGAGTCCGAGCTTCTGGCGGTTCGGGTCAGTCTGCCGCGCTCCTACTACCTAGAACTGCCAAAGATCACATCCGGGGAACCGGTCGAGACCGTCCGCGTGTACGCGATGGCGGTGGAGCTCATCCGCCACAGCGAGGGCCGGCTCGATCTACAACGACTCACCCGATTCGTCTCGTCTTTTCAGACGCTGGCGCCCCTCACGATCGGCGAGCTCTGGGCGTGGCCGACGATGCTCAAGGTGGCGTTGATCGAGAATCTCCGGAGACTCGCCGAGGAAGTCCTCGCAAGCCGCGCCGGGCGCGTCGAAGCCGATCAATACCTCGCCCGCTTTGCTGCCGCGCCGGCCGAGGGCCCGCCGCCGGATCTCCCGGGTACGCTTCCCACGGCCTATGTCGTGCGCCTCCTGGAGCGTGTGCGTGAATTCGGCCCTCGGGTCTCCCATCTGCGCGCCCGGCTCGACGAGAGGCTAGCCGCGGGCAATCTCACTCCCGAGGATGTGATTCGCGCCGAGCACCAGGAGCAGGCCGCCTGTCAGGTCTCGATGGGGAATGCGATCACCAGTCTCCGGTTCTGCTCCTCCCTGGACTGGAGCAGGTTCTTCGAGCGCGTCAGTCTGGTCGAGCAGGTTCTTCAACGCGATCCGGCCGGCGTCTACGCGAACATGGATTTCGCCAGCCGGGACCGGTATCGCAAGGCCGTCGAAGAACTCGCCGAGCCAACGGGCGAAGCCCAGATGCGCGTCGCGCTGCGAAGCATCGAACGCGCGAGGCAGGCTGCCAACCAGAACCCCGGAGGCCATCGGGCAGCCCATGTTGGCTACCACCTGATCGGAGAAGGCCGGAGGGATCTTGAGGCTCACGTCGCCTACCAGCCCGGCTTCAGCCAGAGGATACACCGGTTCATCGTCGGACACGCCACGCTCTTCTACCTGGGGGGCACCAGCGCGCTGACCGCGCTGGGTGTGATCCTGGCCATGGCTCTTGCTCCTGGTTGGCGTGGGGCCGCGTGGGTTGCCGGACTGGCACTCATCCCCGCCAGCGATCTCGCGATTGCGCTCGTCCAGTGGCTCGCGGCCACGCTCGTGCCGCCGCTCCGCCTCCCCCGGCTGGACCTCGAAGGAGGGGTCCCTGAGGAGGGGCGGACGATGGTTATCGTCCCGACGCTGCTCACCAGGGTCGGGCAAGTCCACGCTCTCCTCGAGCACCTCGCGGTCCGGGCACTGGGTAATGCCGATGCCCGTATCCACTTCGCCATTCTCAGCGACTTCACCGACGCGCCTGCGGCTGAGATGCCGGATGATCCTCAGATTCTCGCCGCCGCCCGTGAGGGCATCGAGGAGCTCAACGCGCGGTACGGGCAGGGACGGAGCGACCGGTTCTACCTGTTCCATCGCGCGCGGCGCTGGAATCCCATAGAGAACTGCTGGATGGGCTGGGAACGCAAGCGGGGGAAGATCGAAGAGTTCAACCGTCTCCTCCTGGGCGCCACGGATACGAGTTACTGCCTTCAGGTCGGTGACCTCTCCATACTGCCGAAGATCCGCTACTGCATCGCCTTGGATGCCGACACGCGTCTCCCACGGGATGCCGCCAGGCAGCTTATCGGAATCGCCCTCCACCCGCTGCACCGCGCCCAGGTCGACCCAAAGGTGATGCGGGTGATCGCAGGGTACGGTATCCTGCAGCCCCGGGTCAGCGTGACGATGTCGAGCGTCGCAGGCTCCCTCTTCTCGCGCGTCTACTCGGGACACATCGGCGTCGACCCCTACACCACGGCCGTCTCGGATACCTACCAGGACCTCTTCTCGGAGGGTATCTACACAGGCAAAGGGCTGTACGACGTCGCCGCGTTCACGGCGGCCCTCAATGGCCGGGTCCCGGAGAACACGCTGCTGTCACACGACCTCTTCGAAGGGCTCTATGCACGCCCAGCACTGGTCTCGGACGTGGAAGTCGTGGATGACTATCCGTCGAGTGTCTTGACGCACATGCACCGGCAGCACCGATGGGTGCGCGGGGATTGGCAGATCCTCCCCTGGCTTCTCCCATGGGTTCCCGCGCAACGCGGTTTCGAGCGGAACAGCCTTCCGGCCATCAGCCGGTGGAAGATCCTGGACAATCTGCGTCGTAGCCTCGTGCCGCCGGCCCTCGTGGTCTTTCTGGCCGCCGCCTGGACCATGCTGCCGGGGGCCCCTTTGGTTTGGACGCTGGCCGCGCTGGCGGTGATGGCGTTCCCGGTCTACCAGTCTCTCGCGCGGCTGATCCGCGGGCCCTCATTCCATCAGCCGTGGGAGGCGTTCCTGAGAGCCGTCGGGCAGGATCTCGGTACCGCGGTCGCCCAACTCCTCGTAACCGTCACGCTCCTCGTCTACCAGGCCTACAGAATCGCGCATGCGATCGTGATCACCCTTGTGCGGTTGATCACCGGTCGAGGGCGGCTTCTAGAGTGGGAAACGGCGGCGAGAGTCGCGCGCCTCGTTCGTGGGTATGGAATCGCACGGTTCATGATCGAGATAGCCGGCAGCCCCCTCTTCGCTTGTGTCCTGTTGTGGATCATACTCGCCACCCGCCCGAGTGCGGCGCTCGTCGCGGCTCCCTTCCTGATCCTGTGGCTGGCAGCGCCGCTCATTGCGTATTGGGCCAGCCGCCCAATCGTCGCCCGGGGATTCGACCTCGGTCCTGCTGAGAGGGCGCTGCTCCGGCGCATGGCCCGCAAGACCTGGCGATACTTCGAGACGTTCATGGGACCCGATGACCACGGGCTCCCGCCGGACAACTACCAGGAAGCGCCGGTGGAGGTCCTGGCCCACCGCACGTCACCGACCAACATAGGCATGGGACTCCTCTCGACGCTGGCCGCGCACGACCTTGGCTACGTCTCCACGTCAGAGCTGGTTGAGAGGCTGGAGCGCGCGATGCTGACGATCGAGGCGCTCGAGCATTTCGAAGGCCACCTCCTGAACTGGTACGACACGACGACCCTCGCGCCGCTCTCGCCGCGCTATGTCTCGACGGTAGACAGCGGCAACCTGGCCGGCGCCTTGATCGCGCTCGCCCACGGGCTCCGCCAGGTGGCGAACGAACCCCAAGACGCGGCGAAGCAGTGTGAGGGTTGTGGCGATGTCGCGGGCATTGTGCTGGAAAGCCTGGCCGCCGTCGGGGCGGGCCATCAGGCGCTGGAAGATCGCACCGTAGGCCTGCGCCGTGAGGTCGAAGTGGTTCAGGGTGTGCTCGCGGGATCGGAAGCGCCGGCAGCGAAGCTCACAGGCCTGGCTGATCGAGCGGCCCATCTCCGGGCGGCGATCGCGCTTTTCGAGGAAGAATCCACCGCCTCGTCCGACCGGGAGGAGGTTCTTTTCTGGTCACAGCGGCTCGTGGAGGCCATGGAGCCCTACACTCACGTGGGCGGAGATCCGGCCCTCGCCCAGCGGCTGGAAGGGCTGGCCGAGCGGAGCGCCTCGTTCGTGGACGCCATGAACTTCACGGTCCTCTTCGACTCACAGCGCAAGCTCTTTGCAATTGGCTACCGGCTCCCCGATGCCGAAGGTCCCGGACGGTACGACCCGTCCTTCTACGACCTGCTTGCCTCGGAGGCGCGGCTCGCAAGCTTCATCGCCATCGCGAAAGGCGACGTTCCGCAGGAGCACTGGTTCCATTTGGGACGCATGCTCGTCAGCGCAGGCGGACGCCCCACCCTGGTTTCTTGGAGCGCGTCGATGTTCGAGTACCTCATGCCGCTTCTGCTGACAAAGACGTACCCGGGAACGCTCCTCGATCAGACCTGTTCGAACGTCGTGCGGCTCCAGATCGAGTATGCGAGGACCCGCGGCGTCCCATGGGGCATCTCGGAATCGGCGTTCAATTTCCTGGACCACCGGGGTCACTATCAGTACAAGGCGTTCGGGGTGCCTGGGTTGGGATTGAAGCGCGGGCTGGCGGACGACCTGGTGATTTCACCCTACGCGACCCTCTTGGCCGCCCTGGTCGATCCGGAACACGCCGTGGGCAACATGAGGCGTCTCTCACGGGAGGGCCTGGAGGGACGCTATGGCTACTACGAGAGCATCGACTACACCACGTACGGGCCCTCCGAGGCAATCGATCAGGGGAAGCGGACACGCGGTCACGCGCCCGGGGTCGTCGTCAAAGCCTTCCTGGCCCACCATCAGGGGATGTCGCTCGTCGCCCTAGACAACGTGCTGCGCCATTCCATCATGCAAGAGCGGTTCCACGCAGATCCACAGGTGCAGGCCACGGAGTTGCTTCTTCAAGAAAGGCTGGCCAGGCGCTACGCTATCACGCGAGCCAGGCCCGCCGAGGCGACTCCTGGTGCGCCGGCCGCGGTTGGGAACACGGTCCGCCGGTTTCGGTCTCCGCATACGCCATTCCCCGCGGCGCACTTCCTGTCGAACGGCAACTATACGGCCGTCGTCACCAACGCCGGGGGCGGCGCCTCGATGAGCCGGGGCCAGGCCGTGACGCGGTGGCGGGAAGACCGCACGCGCGACCTAGGGAGCCAGTTCATATACCTGCGCGATGTTCGCAGCGGATCTGTTTGGTCCGCGACCTTCCACCCGGTGCGCAAGGAACCGGAAGAGTACCTCGTCACCTTTCGCCCTGACAAAGCCGTATTTCACCGCAGGGACGACGAGATCGACACGCAGCTCGAGATCGCCGTATCTCCTCAGGACGACGTTGAAGTACGCCGGCTCTCCGTGACAAACACCAGTGACCGGGCCCGCGAGATCGAGGTGACGAGCTACGTTGAGCTCGCGCTGGCATCTCCCGTGGATGACCTGGCCCATCCCGCCGTCGGCAAGCTGTTCCTCGAGACCGCATATCTGCCTGCGAGCACGGCGCTGCTGTGCGGGAAGCGGCGCCGGCATGCAGGCGAACCCGGCGTCTGGGCCGTGCACGTCCTCGGCATCGAAGGACAGATGCAGGGCCCGGTCGAGTGGGAGACTGATAGGGCGGCGTTCCTGGGGCGAGGGCGCGGACCCGACGACCCCGTCGCGCTCGATGGGCGGCCTCTAACGGGCGCGACGGGCGCTGTGCTCGACCCAATAGCCAGCCTGCGACTGCGCGTCCGGTTGGCTCCGGGAGGGTTTATCCGCATGACGTTTTCCACTGGGATGGCGTCTGGGCGCGAGGCAGCCGTGGCGCTCGCGGAGCGATACCACGATCCAGCATCCGCCGCGCGCGCCTTCGCGCTTGCTTTCACTCACTCCCAGATGGAACTCCGGCACCTTGCTATCACCCCCGAGGATTCCCAGCTGTTCTCGCGGCTGGCCTCGCGCGTACTCTACACCAATGCCTCGCTGCGAGCGGCCCCGGAGGTCCTGGCGCGCAATACGCTGGGGCAACCCGAGCTGTGGCGGCACGGCATTTCAGGTGATCTTCCCATCCTGCTCGTGCGGGTGTTGGAGGAGGACTCTATCCCGCTGGTGCGGCAGGTCTTGAAGGCCCAGGAGTACTGGCGCCTGAAGGGCCTGAGCGCCGATGTCGTGGTCCTGAACGACCATGCGATCGGCTACCGCGATGAAGTCCACGAGCAGATCGAGGCGCTCCTGGAAAGCGGATCGTGGGCCGCGTGGAAGGACCGTCCCGGCGGCGTGTTCCTGCTGCGCGGAGATGGCCTGGGTGAATCTGGCCGCGTGCTCCTCGCCGCTGCCGCTCGCGCGGTCCTGAGCGGCGACCGCGGTGATCTGGCGAGCCAACTGGACGTACCGGCTGCGGAGCCAGGGTGGCCGACCGCCTTCGTTCCCCGCCGCCCTTCCGAGTTAAGAGCCGAGGGGGACGTCGCCCCGGTACCGGAGGTGCCGTCGCTCACGTTCGCCAACGGGAGGGGCGGCTTCGCGCACGAGGGTCGTGAGTACGTGGTTGTGCTCGACGGCGACCAGGAGACGCCGATGCCCTGGGCCAACGTGCTCGCCAATCCCGAGTTCGGCACTATTGTGACGGCCTCAGGAGCTTCATTTACCTGGGCCGAGAACGGCCGGGAGCACCGGCTGACCCCCTTTGCGAACGATCCGGTTACCGATCCGACCGCGGAAGCCATCTTCCTGCGCGACGATGACACAGGCGACGTCTGGACCGCGACGCCCGGCCCCATGCGCCGCGACAGCCGCAGCGGCCGGTGGGTGGTGCGGCACTCCGCGGGCATGACCCGGTTCTCGCACATGACGCACGGCATTGCCCAGGAACTGGACGTCTTTGTGCATCCCGACGATCCGGTCAAGTTCTCACTGCTCACGCTTACGAACCACACCGATCGACGGTTGAGCCTCAGCGTCTTCGCCTACAACGAGTGGGCACTTGGGCCCCTGCGGGCCGGCGAGCACCTCCATGTGGTGACCGAAGTCGATCACGAGCGGCACGCGATCCTAGCACGTAATCCCTATGACCAGGTGTTCAGGGGGCGAATCGCCTTTGCCCAGGCAAGCAAAGCGCTGCATTCGGTCTGTGGCGACCGGCTTGAGTTCCTGGGCCGCAACGGCTCGTTGGCGCGGCCTGCGGCGCTTAGCCGCAGGCGTCTCTCGGGCAGGTGTGGCGCGGGCCTGGATCCATGCGCCGCCCTCCACACGCGCATCGGGCTGGAGCCCGGCCAGACGCGGCGGCAGCTCGTGCTGCTGGGAGAGGGGAAGGACAAGGCGCACGCGGATGATCTGATGCTGCGCCACGGCACCGTGGAAGCCGCTGAGGTTGTAGCCGAAGCCGTCCGGACACGTTGGGATGAGGTGCTCGACGCCGTAGTGGTGCACACGCCTGACGACTCGTTCGACGTGATCATGAACCGATGGCTGCTGTACCAGGACTTGAGCTGCCGGTTGTGGGCACGCTCCGGGTATTACCAACCCGGAGGCGCGTATGGGTTCCGCGATCAACTCCAGGACGTGATGGCGCTCACCCTTGTGCGGCCCGACCTCTACAGGGACCATCTGCTCCGGGCGGCCGCTAGGCAGTTTAGCGAAGGGGATGTGCAGCACTGGTGGCACCCGGGGACCGGCATCGGTGTGCGGACCCGATGCTCGGATGATCTCCTCTGGCTCCCGTATGCGGTCGCGCACTATGTTGAGACGACAGGAGATCAGACCGTGCTTGATGCCCCGGCGCCGTTCCTGGAGGCGCCGCCCCTTGAGCCGGGGCAACACGAGTCCTATGGCAGCCCCCGGGCATCCGCCGAGAGCGGAACGCTCTACGAGCACTGCGTGCGCGCGATCGAGCGCGCGCTGACGGCCGGTGTGCACGGACTCCCCCTGATCGGTACCGGCGACTGGAACGACGGGATGAATCGTGTGGGGCATTTGGGAAAGGGCGAGAGCACGTGGCTCGGCTGGTTCCTGCACGCCGTGTTGAGCCGCTTTGCGCTGTTGTGTGAGGCGCGCGCGGACGGCGCCCGGGTCGCCCTGTACCGTAGCCAAGCCGCCCGGCTTGCGCGGGTCCTCGAACTCGCATGGGATGGAAATTGGTACCTTCGGGGCTACTTCGACGACGGGACGCCTCTGGGGTCGGCGCAAAGCGAGGACTGCAAGATCGACGCGATCGCCCAGTCCTGGGCCGTCCTCTCCGATGCGGCTCCGGCTCGACGCGCCGAGCGCGCGATAGACGCGGTGCGGACCTTCCTGATCCGCCGCCAGGCGCAGGTCAGTCTGCTCCTGACCCCGCCCTTCGACACATCGATGTGCGACCCCGGCTACATAAGGGGTTACCTGCCCGGCATCCGGGAGAACGGCGGCCAGTACACCCACGCGGCCATTTGGACCGCCATGGCTATCGCGAAGCTCGGTAACGGGGACGAAGCGGTCGAGCTCTTTCACATGCTCAACCCCATAAACCACGCGCGGTCCTCGCAAGAGGTGGAGCGATACAAGGTGGAGCCCTACGTGGTAGCAGCGGACGTGTATGCCCATCCGCTTCACATGGGCCGGGGAGGCTGGACGTGGTACACAGGATCGGCGGCGTGGTTGTATCGCCTGGGTCTCGAGTCGGTCCTGGGGCTTGCGCGCCGCGGCGCCACGTTCGCGCTCGATCCGTGCATCCCGGCCTCCTGGCCCGGCTATTCGATAACCTGGCGCTTTGGTCGCACCCGCTACGAGATCAACGTGGTGAACCCGGGTTGGCGCTGTCGCGGAATCGCAGAGGCGACCCTCGACGGCAGCGCCGTAGATCCCTCTGCCATTCAACTCGCAGACGATGGCCTGCTCCATAAGGTCCATGTCGTGATGGGGGATCCAAAGGACGCCCTCCCTCCGGCCTGAACCTGCCGTCGCGGAGCAGAGGCCTCCTCAGGTCGCTCTCTGGCGATCTGGGAGACTCAAATCGGCGCTGACAAGTGGCACGTGGTACAATGATGTTAGGCGAGGCGGATGCGCCTCGTCTCACTTCTTTGTTCCTGGTTTCCCTCGGAGCCATTTGAATATGGGCCTGCTGAGAGTGGCCGGGTGGTCTGCCTACGGTCGGGGTGGTCGGCTCTGTTCCGAGCTTACCGGCACGGACCGTTGCGGGGAGTCGCTGGAAGAGTCCGGAAATCAAGTCAGGGGTAGAGGGAGGACCCACACGGTACTGTTCATGAGGCAGTAACGTCACCACAATTTGGGGAGGTACTAGGCGATGATTAAGCATGGAATCTGGGGTCTGATTATCGGGGCAGTCATCACAATGATCATCGGGTTTGCGTGGGGTGGTTGGACAACCAGGGGCACCACCCTACAGAGGACGGACGAGGCGGTCTTGGCGACGCGTGCGGCGATCTGCGTCGCGCAATTCATGAAGCAACCGGACGCTCAAGAGAAACTGAAAGAACTGAAGGACATAAGTTCCTGGGAGAGAGGCGCCTTCATTGAAAAGGGTGGCTGGGACAGAATGCCCGGGGAAGAGAAGGCCGGCTATACTGTAAGCCGAGCATGCGCCGACGGGCTTGAATTCCTGATGCAGAAATAGGCGAGCCTTACCAGGATGCGTTTGCATTCGCGTTGAGCGAGTCTCCAACACTCAGCCTCGTTGAGGGCAGGAGTTATTTCCTGCCCTCCTTCTGTTGTGGTCCTTCGCGCTGGGGTCAGGAAGTCGGCCGCTCTTGACTTGCATCAAGGCTTTCCCTCGCCCCCCGCTCTACGATCACAATGGACGAGGGCGCTGCCGCAACGCAGAAGCGGCCGCGCCGCCCTCGCGGCAGGAGGCGCATCATGGCCATGAGCCAGTGTCCAGGCCAGGACAGGCGGTACTGGAAGCCGGCGGACGTCTTCGAGTCGCCGTGTTCCTGCTGCGGTGAGCCCCTGGAGTTCTGGAAAGACGACCCACGCCGCCGCTGCCACGCTTGCGGCGGGATCGTGTCAAACCCGCGATTCGACCTCGGCTGCGCCCAGTGGTGCCAGTTCGCCGCGAATTGCCTGGGGCAGCCGGCCGGCGACGCGGGGGAGGCGCTTGTGGATGCTCTGATACGCGAGATGCGTGTCGTGTTCGGAGACGACCAGCGCCGTATCCGCCATGCTTTGGCGGTGCTCGACTACGCCGAGCAGATACTCGCCGGTGAAGGGGGCGACCCGCTGATCGTGCGCGCGGCTGCGGTTCTGCACGAAGGGCCGCCCATCGCCCGTCCTATTCTGGAGCGCCTTGGGGTGGACGCCGAGCGCGCCGGGCACGTTCTGCGCATTATCGGCAGCAACCAATCGGTCCGCGATGGCGATACGCTGGAGTCCCGCATCCTTTGGGACGCCGACCGCCTGGCGAACATCTCCGAGGAATGCGGCGGAAAGACGCCGGAAGAGGCCCGCATCCTGGTCGAGCACTCCTACCGCACTGCCACCGGCCGCGCGATCGGCCAGCAGGCCGTCGCGCGGTTCCTCGGCACGCCTCGCCCGCTGGCGTAACCCTGTCCCTGCGGACACAATCATCGGACCCGGAACACCTGGACCGCGCCGGACGAGCGCGTGACCTCGCGGCAGCGACGAAGCCCGGAAGGCAGGAAAGCGGCCCACGCCTGTCGGACCAGTACATGGACGGCACAGGACTGCGCGGTCTTCCTTGACGACCCCGCAGCCAGGAGGTCCTCGTGGCTGGAGATATCAGATCCGTTTTGGTCCTTGGTTTGGGTAGAGTCGGCTCGCTGGTCGCCGCCCTGCTTCATGAGACAGGGTTCGCGG
>JAVHLI010000026.1 GCA_031082185.1 bacterium
CTTCGGGATTTGATCCGCGCTGCGCAAGAAAATCCCACCGGGCTGATCCTTCCCCGTATACGTCGAATGCGCCTGGATCAGGCCATCGAGTCGTTCACGCAACGGCTGCTCATAGCCGCCTGCCTCCTCGTTGAGGATCACCAGGTCTGCCGTCAATCCGTGCATCCGCCAGTAGGTATGCGCCTGGAGCATCTGACGGACCAGGCTGATATCCCGTGTTTCGCCAATGGTGATCAGGGCAATCGGCAAGTCGCCCGAGATTCCATAGGGCCATAAGCCGGCTTGGCCCTTGCGGTTCTCTTCGATGCGTTCGGTGGGAGGGCGTAAGAGCAGGTTGGGAAACAGCAGGTGGCTGGCTATCTGCTGGAAGCGGCGAGCTTCGTCGGGCTGGATGCGAAGCAATCGCAGCTCAAGCTGGGCAGAAGCCGAGGCGAAATCCATCGCCCGATCGATTGCATGGGGATCGCTGTACTTACCCATCAGCCTCAAGACCTGCTGGCGTGTTTCGCCGGCGGCGAGAACCAAGGAAACCTGGACACGCTGGCCTGGACCAAGAGTCAGGCTCTGGCGCAGGCTGAGGATAGGGTCCAGGACGAAACCCTGGCTGTTGCCAAGCTTCTGGAGGACCCCCATCGGATTCGCGAGCGTCCGCCCTCGGCCGATGAATCGGCGCCGGTCGGTCTCGAACTGCAAACCTTCGTCCTCGGCGTGTTCAAGCGTCAGGCGGTGCGCAACATAAATGGGTGGGTCGTCTTCCGCGCGAGATCGGCGGCACGCGAGGAGCGCTTGATGTTTAGGCACCGCTTCGGTTTGGATGAACAGCTTGTTGAAGGCCGGATGCTGCCGGTCTGCGTTGTGCGGCGCCAGCGAGAGTTCAACGTAGCTCGTGAGATTGAAACGGCGGGTGCGAAGGGACCGATTGATCAGGGTGACCCGCCGAATCTCAACGTCATCTTCCGGCGAGACGACGACCTCCGTTTCGGTTTGAATGCCGTTATCGGCGCGCCGGAACACGGCACGGTCGAGCGCGAAGTTGGCGGAGTACGCCTCAACCTTCCCACCGACCGGGTGATACGTGTTGGACCACACTCGATCCGGGTCGGCCTCATGGATGTAGCAGAAGGTCCCCCACGGATCTTGAGTCCGATCCGCCCTCCAGCGTGTGATCTCAAAGTTGCCCCACCGACTGTATCCCCCGCCTGCGTTCGTGATCATCAGGCCATAGCGACCATTGCAAAGCAGTTGGGTTTTGGGCGTGCTCGTATGAGGGGTATCGAATTTGCTCACCGATGGTGCGACTTCGCCGATGCTCTCCGCCAAAGACATTCTCTCTCGCGTGGAGATGTGGTGCAGCGGAGACAGGATCGGGACGCGTTCATGGAGCAAGGGTTCAACGGCACGCACGCGTGCGTCGGCATGAAAATGGCGCTGGATAGGATTGCCATGAAGGAAGTTGGTCAGCGACAGGAAACCCATGCCTTGATGATGCGCCAGGTAGGCTTGAACGATCATCCCACGCTCGCCCTCACGACTCGGCTGACGGCTGAAGTCCATCGCTTCGTAATAGCCGTAATCGTTCAGTAGCCCCAGACCGGCCAGTCGTTTCAGATTCTGCACGGTCTCTCTCGGCGCAAGGTTCAGCGCCAGAAGGCTGGCATAGGGTGAGACGACGACTTTTTCCTCCAGGCCGCGCTTCAATCCGAGCTCCGGTACGCCAAATGCCTTATATTGATAGGTCTTGTTGAAGTCCAGATCTCCAAAGGCGGACTCCGAGATCCCCCACGGCACACGGCGCTGGCGGCCGTAGGCAATGTGGATCGCCACCGCTTCCCTCGCCGCTTTATCCAGGAGCGAGTTCTCCTGGGAGCGTTGGAAAATCAGCGGCATCAGATATTCGAACATGGTCCCGGTCCAGCTGAGCAGGACTCGGCGCCGACCGATTGCACCGTAGGGTCGACTCATGGAGAACCAATGCTCAACCGGGACATCGCCCCGGGCGATGGCGATGAAACTCCCAAGCCGCGCCTCACTCGCCAAAAGATCGTAGTAGGAGCTATCCAGGCGGCCTTCGGACACGTTGTAGCCGACTGAGAACAACCGTCGTTCGGGGTCATACAAGAAGCGCATATTGATCGATTCGGATAACTCGCGTCCGTCGCGGATGAGCCGCTCGCCCAAACCCAGGATTTCACCGGCCAGCCATCGCGACTTGGAGAAGGCCTCCATAAGACGGTCAAGCCATTCGACGAGGGGGCCTGCGGCTGAGGGCGCCTCTTCACGGATCGATTGGAGGATCGGAATACAGCCGATGCGCCCGTGGGCCAGATCGAGAAGCGAAGGCGCGTGATACAGATCCTGGCGGATGGCGAGCAGGGCCTCCGGACCCAGGTGGGCGACCTCCTCTTCCGTTTTTTCATCGAGGATTTCGATCCAGGTGAGATAGCGATCCGTGACCTTTAGCCAGGCCGATACCTGCCCCTCCATCTGCCTGGCCCAATAAGCCGCTTCCGTTTCAACGTCGGCGGACTCACGCACCTGATCGGCGAGAGCCCTTACGCTACCCTCCACCCGCCGCAGCAGGCGAAGCGCGTCGGCAATACGAGCCGGCGGGGCTTCCCACGCGCGCATCAGTAGGCCGAGGGTGTGTCCATCCAGACCCGAAATGGATTCCTGTTCGACGACCTGTTTCAGGATTTCCCCGGTATCCCGCAGGCCTTCAAAGGCTTTCCCATCCAGGACGGGTTTCTGAATCAGCTTGTCCAGTCCATGCTCCAATGACCATAGGGCACCCAGCAGGTTTCCGCTGTCTACGGCGGACACGTAGCGAGGTTCGAGAGGGGTCAGGGTTTGAACATCGTACCAATTCAGCAGATGGCCCTCATAGCGGTCCAGTTTGCCGATCGTCTCCATGGTATGGGTCAGCTTTTCGACGACCTGATCCGCAGTCATATACCCGAAATCATGTGCGGATAGTGCGCTGAGCATCCAGAGACCGATGTTGGTTGGACTGGTACGCATCGCCAGTTGGTTCTGAGGGGAGACCTGGTAGTTGTCGGGTGGAAGCCAAGACGTATCATCGCTGACAAAGTCCGAGAAATAGCGCCAGGTTCGTCGTGCAACCTTTCTCAGGAACTGCAGATCCTTTTCAGGCAGCAGGAGTTGCTTTTGCTTCGCCTGCGGTCGAAGGTTCAAGAGCCCGCCGATCAGAGGGGATAGGAACCACAAGACGAGCCAGGGACTGGCTATCGCAAGACTCGATGGCATCCAGTGCTGCACTGCCCAACCTACGATCCCACTGAACAGGCTCGCCAGGCCCAAAGAGGCTACAAACAATGTCTGGCGACGCGGTCCACTCTGATGGGTCACCTGGGCCGAAGTCCACTCGAGCAACCCACGGCGAGAGATGAGGCGGCGATACCAGACCCGCACAATGGCATCCAGAGCCAGCCCGGCCTGGTGCACAAGCAGCGCCGCATCGGCAACCGTCCGCAGCAGGTCGTGCGCCACCTTCGAGAAGGAGAAGCTCTTCAGCCCCTGGCGGGTGGTCGCCATGGTGAAGGGCTGCGCGAAAGGGTGGAAAAGCAACTGCATGGCGACCACAAGCGTAGAGATCCACCCGATCTGAGGAGAAGTCAGCCAGGAGGCTATGAGCAAGCCCAGGCTGGTCGTGGGTATCAGGCTCCGGCGCAAGTTGTCGAAAATCTTCCAACGGTCGAACCAGGAGATCGGGTTTGGCACTCGCCGTCCTCCAGGCTCGGGAACCCGCGGCAAAATCCAATCCGCGATTTGCCAATCACCACGAATCCAACGATGTTGCCGGCGGGTGTAGGTCAGGTAACCCTGCGGGAACTCATCATAGAGCTCAATATCACTGGCCAGGCCCACTCGGACGTGAGCGCCTTCAATCAAGTCATGGCTCAGCAACCACTCTTCAGGAAACCTCCCAGACAGCACTCGACTGAAGGCGCGCACATCATAGATACCCTTGCCATGGTAGGAGCCTTCACCGGCCAGATCCTGATTGACATCGGAAACGGCCTTGGTGTATGGGTCAATTCCGACCGCGTCAGCGAAGAGTCGGCTGAAAGGCGAGGCGCTCGTGCTCGGAAGCGTTGGGCTCACGCGCGGCTGGATGATGGTGTAAGAGCCGGCCAGGATCCTGCCTGCGGCATTGAAGCGCGGCCGGTTGAGAGGGTGTGCCAGGGTCTCGATCATCCTGCGGGCAGTGCCAAGAGGCAGTTGTGTGTCGCTGTCTAACGTGATGACGAACCTCACATTGGACAGATGATCCGGGTCGCCGAAATATACCAAACGATCGGCATCTTCAGGTCGCGTTCCATCGATCAGACGATTGAGTTCTTCTATCTTCCCGCGTTTGCGTTCCCAACCGATGAATTTCTGCTCGGATTCACTCCAGGTGCGGTTCCGATGGAAAAGGAAGAAACGCTGACCGCCATACCGATGGTTCAGAGCTTGGAGGCTCCCGGTCATAGTCTGGAGCAGTCTTTCATCGTCCTCACGATGCGCCTGATCCGAATCGGTGTAGTCCGTGAAGAGACTGAAGAGCAGATTGCTTTCTTTGTTGGCCAGGTACCGGATTTCTAACTTCTCCACTTCTGCCCGGATTGTCTCCGTGTTCCCTAGAAAACCGGGCACAACGACTAACGTTCGAAATGCGTCAGGAATGCCCGAAACCTCAAAATCCATCTTTGGAAGGGTTCGGGGTGGAAGGAGCCGCATGACGAGGTAATTCAAAACCTCGAGCGCGAGTTGGCTGACGGGGATCAGCAAAAGGAGGGCGATCGTAAGCCGGACCCCGGGCGTCTGTCCGTGCAGACCAAGCAGGACGATCAGGGAGATGAATACAGCGGAGAAGAAGCTGAGCCCAAGAAAGTACGCTGCAGAATGATGGCGGTATACCCACTGAAGGACGCGGAAACGTGGCGCCTCATGGCAGAGTATGAGTCGCGCAAGTTCGCGCCTTCCTTCACCCATCAGATAGGTCCCGACGTGGATCCGCCGGTCATCTTCCGTCGCTTCACGTGCGGCTTGCATAGATAGCTCGATGGCGTGTCGTGCGACCTGGTCTTCCGCCTGACCGGACCGACGCGCGAGATCTTCAATCCCACGGCGATACCGATCGCGCGTGTCGAAATCCATCTTGGGATAGACCCCGGATGGATCCAGCCGAAGCAACCGCTCCACGCGGCTGAGCTGCTCGAAGATTCGTCTCCAATCCAACAGGGCGAGCTGTCGCAAACTGGTAAACGCATTCCCGATCGATATCTGATCCTTCGTCTGGCGGTTTTGCTCACGCAGGTTGAGCTCGCTCAGGGGCTTACGGTAGATGCGCTCCAGCCAGCTCTGGACCGGCGCTAACGCGGCGTCTTCGTCGTAGAGATGATCGACCAGTTGAGCAGCGAAATAGGGGCTCGGGCCGGGTTGGGTTGCAGCAAGTTCTGCCAGGATAGAGAAGAGCTGTTTGGGATCTCGCCGGTTGGCCGTAATGAGCCTGTTCGCCCAGAAGTCGGCGATCTCACCTTCCCGTAGCTCGGTCAGAGCGCTGGCGGCAAGATCATGGATGCTCTCAATCAACGCGATGCGCAGCATCTGGGGGACAGCCCAGAGTTCGCCAATCGTCAGCGTGTGCACGGATTGATAGGCCTCAATAAATGCATGGATGTTCTCCCGGTCTAGGCGCAACTGTGTATAGGAGACGAGTTCCTTCGCCAGACCGTAGATGCGCGGCAGACCCCGGTAGGACTCGTTGGCGAGTGTCGGCAGCTCCTGGTAAAAACGCCGAGGAAGGTTGAGCTGAACGTCGCGGGCGTTGCTCTCGATGACATGCTCATTGTCGAGGATCCACTCGGCGGTCGGAGGCGCACCCTGTTCCAGTCGGCTCGCTTCGGAGAGATCCAGGCATACCTGATGGATCCATTGATGGGCGTTTTCGACCCGCCTCAGCAGCTCAGCGATCCGCCGCGGCCTTGGGTCCACTTTGTGGTCCATGGCCAGGCGCTGGGCATGCTCCTGGATCTGCGCCGGAGAGAGCGGCGCCCCAGGGCTTCGCACATCTCCAATCGGACTCTCGCGCTTCGGATGCAGGACGAAGACTGCGGGCGGAATGTCGCCGCTTTCTCGAAGTACCGCCACTGGGAACCGCAGTGTTTCAATCGGCGCCTGGAGGATCAGGACAGTCTCCCCGGACACCAACCAACGTGCGTGATCCTCAAGCAGCCTTCGTTCGACACCGTACTTCGATCGTCGTATCCACACCCCACCGAAGATGGTTCCGATAAATCCACCCGCAAAGATCGAAACCAGGGTAGAGAGGCTTCCGCTCAGAATCGGCGCCGGCCAGTGGAGGACCAGGGATGCAACGCCGGCGAGGCCCCCGAAAACAATGGCAGTCAAGGTCGCCCCGAGAGCACGGCGCCAAAGGAAGGGGTCCCGTATGTGTACATCTCCGTCCGCGGTCTTGTGCACCCATGCGGCGCGGCGGAAGCCCCTTCTCTGCAGCTCCCGTAGATCTCTACGAGCTTCATCCCGTTCTGCGAAGTAGCCTATGAGGGTGCCTGCTTCCATATTTTCTTCCTTGTATCACCCCTGGGTCTAAGTTCCTATCAGGCTGCTGAAAAACGCCCATCTGCGGCGTTGCCCTTATCCTTCGTCATTGCGGCGTACATCCAAGTACGCCTCATTCCTCAGGTGAGTTTGTCCTGAGCTTGTCGAAGGAGGCGCCCCCGCAAGCGGGATTTCGCAAAGCTCAACTTGCATCTGGGCATTTTTGAGCAGCCTGAGAAAAACGACCTTTTCAGCATCCTGCTAAGTTCCTATGCATCGCAACGGATTTCACTGGGTAGGAATCTGGGACACAGGCGCCACCCGTATATCGTCTTGTGGCGTCGCTGGCCAACTCCAGTGAGTTAGGCTGAATGAATAATTAATTTGTCAAATGCCAAGGGCAAACCCCATTCACGGGCTACCATCTTTTAAAGACTGAAACGGGAGATGGGCTTGATCTGAAGAGAAGACGGTGCTCCCTTTTAAGACTTTATCATCGGCCCAAATGTTCTGGGAATCCCACTTTTCGTTGTTATCAGCCCAATCAAGGGAAGTGTCGATGCATTTCGCAACGCTTTTACCAGTAACATTAAGTAACAGGAAGAGCAGGCTCCGCCTGAGGTTGATAGGAGAAACTCTTAAAAGAAATGGAATATGTCGAAGGATCGAAGAGAAAGAACAAAACTCACTTTGGACATAATGGTGTCCCTCGGCAAGCTCCTGAGGAGTCATGTTCTTGGGTTGAAATACGACGGTATGGTGGTCGTAATGGCTCCAATCGTGGGATATGATTCGACCCTGATCTTTGAAACGCTGGTATATTCGTGTTCCGGGATAGGGCGTCAAAACATGTAAGGCCATCGTGGGAAGTTTATTCCTCGCCAAAAACTCCAGGGTATCATCAAAAATGGCTTTCGTATCCGTATCAAATCCCAAAATAATGGAGGGGTGAAAGGCAATACCATTGTCCTGGATAATCTTAATCGCCT
>JAVHLI010000027.1 GCA_031082185.1 bacterium
CGTGGCGCCGCAGGGCGTGGCGCCGCAGGGCGTGGCGCCGCAGGGCGTGGCGCCGCAGGGCGTGGCGCCGTGGCGTTTCCCGCTTCCAGCCGATCAAGCCGGGCCGTGATGCCTTCCAGCGATGGGTCCATCTCAGGGCGGGCCAGCCGGATCAGCGCTACCTCCAGCGCCAGCCGGGGCTGCGTGCTCCACCGCGCATCGCCGACCGCCTCGTTGAGCACGCGCACGGCCCGCAGCAGGTCCGAGATGCTCGCGCGTTCCGCCTGGGATGTGATCCGGGCAAGACGCTCCGCCGGCACGTCGAGGATCTCGGAGGCGGCCTGGCCGCAGGTCTTCACAATGAGGAGGTCGCGGAACTGCTCCAGCAGGGTCCGAAGCACCTGGCGGATGTCCTTGCCGGCGTCAACGGTCTCCTGGGCCAGGCGCATCGCCGCGGCCATGTCCCGGTCCAGCGCCGCGTCCGCGAACGCCGCCGCGACGTCGTCGTCTATCAATCCCAGCACGCCTATGACCAGGTCGCGGTCTACCTGGCCGCCGGTGTACGCGCTTAACTGGTCAAGGACCGACTCGCCATCGCGCACCGAGCCGTCGGCGCTGCGGACAACCTGCGCCAGCGCCGCGTCGTCAATCGCAATTCCCTCCTTATCGGCGATGGTGCGCAGCCGCGCGGTGATCTCGCCGAACGAGACGCGCCTGAAGTCGAACCGCTGGCAGCGCGAGAGGACCGTCGCAGGGATCCGGTGCGGCTCGGTTGTCACCAGCACGAAGACCGCGTGGGCCGGGGGCTCCTCCAGCGTCTTGAGCAGCGCATTGAACGCGCTGGTGGAGAGCATGTGGACCTCGTCAATGATGTAGACCTTGTGCCGACCCTCCGTCGGCGCGAGCACGATCTTCTCCTTGAGATCGCGCACGTCGTCCACGCTCGTGTTGCTGGCACCGTCAATCTCGATGACGTCCATGCTGACCCCGCGCGCGATCGCCTCGCACTGGTGACACGCGTTGCACGGCGTCGGCGTGGGGCCGTGCGCGCAGTTCAGCGCCTTGGCGAAGATGCGGGCGGTCGTGGTCTTGCCCGTTCCGCGATGCCCGGCAAAGAGGTAGGCATGGCTGGTGCGGCCTGCCTTGATGGCGTTCTGCAGGGTACGCGTGATGCGTTCCTGACCTATGATCTCCTCAAACGACTTGGGCCGCCATCGGCGGTAGACGGAAACATGCGACACGGCGTTGCACCTCGGCCCCGTTTACTTCGGCGTCGCGGCCGGCCCTCCTTGCCCTCGGAGGATGCCCGGGGCGCTTTGCCGAACGCTCTTTCACACGATGTTCCCCGCGGCAGCATACCCCCTGCTCGAATCCGCCATGGCCAGCGCCGTCCTGGTGCTGCTGCTGGTCTCGACCGCCCTTCCCATCTACCTGCTGGTGTTCCGTCCGATCCGCCGCACGGACACCTGGGGTATCAGCGAAATGGCGGCGCTCACCGTGCTGTTCATGGTTACGCTGCCGCTTGCAGCGACGCTGGCCGGCATCACGCTGCCCCTGTCGCTTCTGGATCTCTCCACTGTTACCCTCGTGCAGAACGCGCTGTTCGTCGGCCTCTCGGCCTACGTTGTAATGGGCCGGTATGCCCTGCCGCCTGCGAGGCTGGGCCTGGCATTCGGCGGCTGGCCGCGGGGCGTGCTGCTGGGATTTGCCGCCGCGGCAGTGGTGATTCCGCTGGCGCTGGTCGGCGAGGACCTGGCGATCTTCCTTCTGGGGCTCGTGGAAGGCCCGGCGCAGGCCGCGGCGCGCGCCGAGGCCGAGCATCTGCTGGACCCACTGCGCCCGGTTATGGAGGCGCTCCCTGGCGGCGTGGCCACAGCATGGTTCCTGATACTGCTGGCCGTGATCGTGCCGGTGGGTGAAGAGGTGTTCTTCCGAGGGTTCATCTACGGCGGGCTGCGCGATAGGTGGGGCGCGATCCCCGCGGCGCTGGCCAGCGCGGTGTTCTTCGCGATCGCGCACCTGCAACTCGTGCACGGCCTGCCCATCCTGGTGCTCGGGGTGCTGCTGGCCTTTCTCTACGAGCGCACCCGGAGTCTCGTGCCGGTGATCGTCACCCACGCCCTTAACAACGTTATCGCGATCGCCTCGATCTGGTACGGCTGGGGCTAACCCCCGGGCTTCCTGGCGACCTCCAGCTGCCCTGCCACGCCCATGACGTGAAACCCGCTGTCGGCGAAGATCGTGTTCCCCGTGACCGCGCGTGACAGGTCGCTGGCCAGAAAGGTCGCCACGCCGGCGACTTCCTCCAGGGTGACGTTGCGGCGCAGCGGCGCGATTCCCTCCACCGCGTCGCGGAACCCCGAAAGCCCCTTGACCGCGCTGGCTGCCAGCGTGCGCAGGGGGCCGGCCGAGATCGCGTTCACACGCACGTTGATCGGTCCCAGTTCAGCGGCCAGGTAGCGCACCTCGCACTCCAGCGCGGCCTTGGCCACGGCCATGACGTTGTACGACGGCACGACCCGATCCACCGCGTTGTACGTCAGGGTCATGATGCTGCCGCCGCCGGCCGCCTCCAGCAGCGGCCTGGCAGCGCCCGCGCACCGGATTAGCGAATACGCGCTGACTTCCAGTGCCAGCGCGTATCCCTTGCGCGAGATACCCGAGAACGGCCGGAGTAGATCCTCGCGGTCCGCGAACGCCAGGCAGTGTACCAGGACGTCGAGGGCTCCCCAGCGTTCCGCCAGGGCGGCAAACACGGCGGCGATCTCATCATCAGAGGTAACGTCGCAGGGATAGATCGGGTATTCCGCGGCGCCGCCGATCTCTTCGAGCAGGCCGACCAGGTTGTCCTTGAGCCGCTCGCCCTGGTAGGTGAACGCCAGGGTCGCGCCCTCCCTGTGGAACGCTTTGGCGATTCCCCACGCGATGCTGCGGTTGTTTGCGACGCCCATGATCAACGCCCGTCTGCCTTGAAGGAGCACGATTCACCTCGCCGGTTGAGAGTGGCTGCCGTGGCCGGTCGGCGTCACGGGTACGCATTCGGGGCCGCGCCGCGGCGTCCCTCCGTCGTTGACGGCACCGGCCTGCTGCCGGTATGCTTCGCGATAAGCGATCCAAACCATCCGTCTCAACAACAGGGGGAAGGCCCATGCTAAGCAGAACGATCGCGGTGCTCGCCGCCCTGGCTGTCCTGCTCACCCCGTTCGCCGCCACCGACGCCCAGCAACCCCGCCGCGGGGGCATTTTGACGTTTGCGCTGCAGAGCGAGGGGCCGACGCTCGACCCGCACGCTACCACGGCGCTGGTCGTCTCGTACACGATGCACCACATTTTCGAAACCCTGTTCACGATCAACAGCAAGCTTGAGCCGGTGCCGATGCTCGCGGACCGGTACACCGCAACGCCGGACCGCCGGACCCACACGATCACGCTCCGCAAGGGTGTCCCCTTCCACCACGGTCGGGACATGACCAGCGACGATGTCGTGGCCTCGCTGACCCGCTGGGGTCGAATGGCGGTCCGCGGTCGGGCGCTCTTCGCCAACGTTGATTCGCTGACCGCGCCCGACCCGCTCACGGTCGTGTTCAAGTTGAGGGATCCGTACTCCCTGCTTCCGGCGGATCTGGCCTGGTGGACCCAGTTTGCCGCGATCTACCCCAAGGAGATCGTGGATGAAACCGGCACCGGCCCGCTGCGCAAGTTCATCGGCACCGGTCCGTTCCGATTCGTTGATCACGTGCCCGACCGGCACCTGCGCTTCGAGCGGTTCGACCGCTACGCCGCGCGTACCGAGACGCCCGACGGCATGAGCGGCCGGCGGACCGCCTACCTGGACGGCATCACCTTTGTCCCGATCCCGGACGCGGCGGTGAGGGTGGCCGGCGTGCAACGCAACGAATTCCAGTTCGCCGAGCTGGTCTCGGGCGACGACTACGACCGGCTCCGCCGCGAACCAAACGCGGTACCCTTCCGCGGCCCGGTGCCCAGCTTCCTGGCGTTCGTGCTGAACAAGCGCAGCGGACCCACAACGAACTTGAAGGTCCGCCAGGCCTTTCTGGCCGCCCTGGACGCCGAGCCCATCATGAAGGCGGCCTACGGCAACCCATTGTTCTACCGCATTGACTCCAGCCTGATGCCCAAGGAACACTACATGTGGTCCGACGCCGGCAAGGAGCTCTACGGCCAGAAGAACCCCGAGCTGGCCCGCCGGCTGCTCGCCGAGAGCGGCTATCGCGGCGAGCCGATCCGCTTCCTTGTCACCGCCGAATCGCTCTGGGCTGCCTACTCGGCCCCCGTGGCTAAGCCGATGCTCGAGCGGGTTGGCTTCAACGTGGACCTGCAGTTCATGGATTGGGCAACGGTGCTGACCCGCCGCGCCCGGACCGAGGGCTGGGAGGTCATGATCACGACGTTCACGGCCGTACCCGACCCCACGTTCCTGCTGGTGTTGAGCACCACTTTCCCGGGCTGGTATGAGACCCGTGACATGCAGGCGATCCTGACGCTCATGCGGCGGCACAGCGACCCCAAGGTCCGGATGGACCTCTGGCGCCGCGCGCAGCTGCTGTTCTGGAACGAGGTGCCCACGGTGAAGCTCGGCGACGGGTTCAACATGCATGTTCACCGGCCGGAGCTAAAGGGGTACCTGGGATTGCCGTCGCACCACCTCTGGAACACCTGGCTGGAACCGAGGCGGTAGAAGACCGCCCGCGCGCTGATCGCAGGTCTGGGGGGGAATCGGGGCCTCCGCGCTGAATCTGCGGACCATGGACCGATCGTGGCTCCGCCCCGCTCTCTGGGCGGCGGGTCTGCTCGCCGCTGCCTGGGTGCTCGGTCGCTTCAGCACCCTGGTGGCCACGGCCGTCGTCGTGGCCGTGATTACCTTCCCGATCTTCCCGGTCGTGGACCGGCTGGAGACCCGCTTTCGCATGCCGCGCGGCGCCGCGGCAGGGCTTGCGCTGCTGGGCCTGTCCGCGGTGCTTGTGCTGGGGGTGGTGAGCGTCATCCCCTGGGTCATCCATCAGGGACAAGTGCTGCTGGCCCTGGCGCCGCAGGGGATCGCCGCGGTGACCGAGTTCCTGTCCGGATGGCAGGCACGCGTGGCCGAGCCGACCTTCCCGCACCTGCTGCGCACCGCCTGGGAGCGGGCAGGCGAGACCGCGGTGGGTGCCGCCAACGCCGCGGTTGCTCGGACCGTCAACGTGGCGGCCAGGAGCATAGGCCAGATCTACCTCCTGCTGCTCATGCCCTTTGCGGTCTACTTCGTGCTCCTGGACTACAGGCCGGCGCGGGCCGCGGCCCTGTCGCTGGTCCCCGCGCCCGGCCGGGCGCGCATGGAGGCGCTGCTGGCAACTCTCACGACAACACTGCGTTGGGGCCTGTGGGCGCAGGTCGTCGTCAGCTCGATCGTCGGCGCCCTGACCGCTGCCGGGCTGGCGCTGGCCGGTGTTCCTGGTCCGCTGGCGATCGGCGTCTTCGCGGGCGTGGCCGAGGCCATTCCCTACATCGGCGGCTTCGCCACCTACGGCGTGGCGCTGCTGGCTGCGGCCCCGGAGGGCGGCGCGGTCTGGGCGTGGGCGCTGCTGGTGGTAACGGTGGTGAAGCTGCTGGCCAACGTCCTGGTGCCGTTGGTGCTCGGCCGCATGACCCGCATCCATCCCCTGGCGATAATCGTGGCCCTGCTGGCGCTGGGGCAGCTCTTTGGATTGATGGGGATGTTCTTCGCGGTGCCGGTGGTGGTGGTGGTGCGCGAGATCATCACGTGGTGGAGGCCCTGAATCGTGAGCCGGGACGCGCTCAGGCACATCGAGCACCTTTCTGTTACCATCGGTCCCCGCGGGTCCTGCACGGAGCAGGAACGCCGTGCCTCGGATTACTGCGCGCAGGTGATGCGCGACCTGGGCTACGACGTGCGCGTGCAGCCGTTCCGCGCCGCGCGCTCGGGATGGGCGCCATTCTCTATCGGCTCGGCACTTATGCTGGTTGCTCTGCTCAAGTTCCACGTCTCTCCCGCACTGGCCGGTGGGTTGGTAATCGGAGGACTGTCCGCCGGGAGGCTGGTGGCGGCTGCCCTCGCCCTGGCCGTGACGGTATCGATCCTGCTGCAGCTTGCGTTCCGCCCAAACCCGCTGGCCTGGTTGACGCCCCAGGGCACCTCGCAGAACGTGTATGCTGTCGCGAGGCCGCGCGGCGAGCGCCGGCGCACCGTCGTCGTCAGCGGGCACGTGGACACGCACCGCACGCCGCTGGCGATGGCATCGCCGCTGGCGTTCCGTCTGTTCCAGACGCTGACCACGCTGAGTGTGATCTCGTTTGTGGCGCTGGCGGGCCTGTTTGTCCTGGGAGCCGTCCGGCCTGAGATGGTCGGGCCGCGCCTGACCCTGCTGCCGGCGGCGATCGTGGCCATTGTGTTCCTTGTCACCCTGCAGCCCGAATTCAGCCGGTACGTGCCCGGGGCCAACGACAACGCCTCGGGCGCGGCCGCGGTCCTGGCCCTGGCCGCCCGGCTCAAGGCCTCACCGCTGGATGGCACCGAGGTGTGGCTGCTTAGCTCTGGGGCCGAGGAGACAGGCGCGACCGGCCCGGTGCGGCTGCTGGAGGAGCACCCCGAACTGAGGGACGCCGACTGGTTGATTCTCGACAACATCGCCGGCTCCGGAGCCGGGCCGTGCCTGATCACGGCGGAGCACGTGCTGCTGCCGATGCGCGCAGACCCCTCGCTGCTGGCCGCGGCGCGCGCGGTAGCCGCAGCCCGCCCGGACCTCGGCGCCTACGAGCACTACTATCGCGGGTTGTTTAGCGAACACTCACCGCTGGCCGCCGCTGGCTGCCGCTCGCTGGCGCTGATCAACTTCACACCACAGGGCGTGCTGCCCGACTGGCACCGGCCGACTGACACTTTTGACAGGATAGACCCCGGGGTACTCGAGCGCACCGAGGAGTTTGCCTGGGCGCTGCTGGAGCGTCTCGACCGTGATATACTTTCTGCCGGTAGACCGCCCGCCCAGGTGTTGGGCCCTTAGCTCAGCGGGTAGAGCGGCGGGCTTTTAACCCGCGCGTCGGGGGTTCGAGTCCCTCAGGGCCCACCAGGCAGG
>JAVHLI010000028.1 GCA_031082185.1 bacterium
GCGTCCGGCTGTTAACCGGAGGGTTGTAGGTTCGAATCCTACCCGCGGAGCCAGATTCTGATCAGGTGACACCCCTATCAATGCTGGCCATGCCGGCAATCGCAGGGATCTGCGTGCCGATGCTCGTGACAGGTATGGTCAGGACCGATCTCCGTCAGCGTTCCCATTTGCAGCGCTTGAATCGCTTCAGCCAAGGTAGTGGCTCTTGACTGATACACGCGGATACCAGCGTCCGTGAGTCTGACCAAGGCCTTACGGCCGATTCCTGCAACGACGACGCCGTCTACTTGGCAACCTGCAAGCGCCTGTATTGGATTACAGTCTCCGTGGACATGACTGAGGTTCGCGTTGGAGATCACCTCGATGGATTGATCAGTGCTCTCAACGAACGCGAAGTATGGGGCAGACCCGTAATGTCCGCAAATCGGACTGTCAAGACCGGCACGCTCCATGATTGGAATGGCGACTCTCATGATTGCCCCTTCTCCTTTTCTATGCTTGTGTTGCGTTCAACAGGATCGGACGCCCGATCGGATTCGACCGTCTTCCAAGCCCTCCCGCGCCGCTGGAACCCCGCGCCTTGCTGCGCTCCCTTTCCGCGTCTCTGTCCACAACCGCAGGGCCCCATCCCGCGACCCTGTCCTGTCCCCATCGGACCGGTTCCATCACCTCGTGGCATGATCGGATCTCCTTTCCATTTGATGTTCCCGCCTTCGATCCGGAGCGCCTTACCATGAACAAGCGCATCTGCCACTTTCCGCCGCGCGCTTTCCACAATCCTCGCAAAGGTCGCGCGCGAGACACTCATCTCCTGTGCGGCCTGTTCCTGATAGAGCCCCTCTAGGTCGGCCAGTCGCAGTGCCTCGATCTCATCCAATGTGAGGGTGTTCTCCTCCAGGTCCCGCAGAGGGATCCCGCGCGGCTTGAAATGATACGACGCAGGCATGACACCCACATACCGTTTGCAGCAGGGTCTTGCCATGGCCCATCCCTCCCAGGCGTGGCATTATGAGCATATGCTCATAATTTCCGCCTGTCAAGGGGTAGCTAGGGCCCTGGCAGCGAGCCGGGGAGGGTCTCGACGTAGGCCCTTATCTCATCGCGCACGCGCCTGTAGTGCGTGAGGGCGGCTTCCTCGTCCTTCGCGTCCTGCGCGAGATTGACCGGATCGTCGAAGCCCATGTGCAGAATCCTCACCCGCGCGGGGAAGCTGGGACAGGCTTCCTGCGCGTGCCCGCAGAGGGTGATCACGTAGTCGAACTCCAGTGTGGGGAGGTCGGCGACGGTCTTGGACCTGTGGCCGCTGATGTCAACCCCGGCCTCCGCCATGGACCTTGCGGCCAGCGGGTTGAGACCGTGCCTCTCGACGCCCGCCGAGTGGGCCTCGATGGTGCTGCTCTTGAGGTAGCGCGCCCAGCCCTCGGCCATCTGGCTGCGGGCGGAGTTCCCGGTGCAGAGGAAGAGGATTCTGATCTTTCGCTCATCGGCCCGCACGGCTGTCCTCACAACCCCCCGTACAGCGGGATCCGCGCTCCGTTGACGCAGGCCGCCTCGTCCGAGCAGAGGTACGCGCTCACGGCGGCGATCTCCTGTCGGATTGCACGCGCGGCGATCAGGTGGAGAGAGGGTCTAAGGGTGGTGTATGCTGTGGAGGTACAAGCCATCGCACCAACTCGCATGAGAAGGGGCATGCTGGCCCGGCCTGAGAAAGGGAGGAATGAATGAAAGAGAAGAGGCATGCCAGCCGGTTGAGCGAAGAGAAGTGGCATTCCCTGAAAGAACAGGATGTCTTCGAGGAGCTTCAGGGTCGGCTGGAGGGCCTGGACGAGCAGGAGGCCGTCCGGCGCCTGCAGGTCTACGGGCCCAACACCTTGCCCTCCAAGGAGCCACCGACGCTCTGGGCCATCCTGCTGCACCAGGTGCTCAACCCCCTGATCTTCATCCTGCTGGCCGCCGCAGTCGCCTCGGTGGCCATCGGCGAGGCCGTAGACGCCATCTTCATCCTGATCGTCATCGCCCTGAACAGCGGGCTGGGGGCCTACCAGGAGTACCATGCCGAGAGAAGCGCGGCCAGCCTGCAGCGTCTGTTGAAGATCAAGGCCAGGGTTCGGCGCGGCGGAAAAGAGCAGGAGGTTCCGTCGGAAGAGGTGGTGCCCGGAGACATCGTGCTGCTCGAATCCGGGAACAAGGTCCCGGCGGACCTGCGTCTGCTGCAGGCCAACAACCTCGCAGCGGACGAGAGCCTCTTGACAGGCGAATCGGTTGCCGTTGAGAAGGCGACCGGTATCCTGCCTGAGGACACCGGCATCAGCGACCGCCGGAACATGGTGTTTGCCGGGTCGACCATCACCTCCGGCAGGGGTGTTGGGATCACGATCGGCACGGGAGCCGAGACCCAGGTCGGCATCATCGCCGAGACCGTGACCCAGTCGGAGGGCGGCAAGCCGCCTCTGGTCCTGAGGATGGAGAGGTTCGTCAAGCACATCAGCATCCTGGTCCTGGTGATCAGCGCCGGCCTGGCTGCCCTCTTGTGGTCCCAGGGCTATGAAGCCGCCACCATCTTCTTCTTCGTTGTGGCCCTCGTGGTGTCGGCCATTCCCGAGGGACTGCCGGTGGCGCTGACGGTCGCGCTCTCCATCGCCACCAAACGGATGTCCGCGCGCAACGTGATCGTGCGCAAACTCACCGCCGTGGAGAGCCTCGGAAGCTGCACGGTGATCGCCAGCGACAAGACCGGCACCCTGACGGTAAACCAGCAGACGGCCCGCATGTTGTGCCTCCCGGACAGGCAGACCTTTGCCGTTTCCGGCGAAGGGTACAACGGCGAAGGCAGGGTCTCAGCGGACGGCGATGGTGATCTGTCCAAGGCCGCTCGGGAGCAGCTTAACAACCTGTCCAGAATGGCGATCCTCGCCAACGAGGCCTCGCTGGTCAAGGAAGACGGTGTCTGGAAGCACCACGGCGACGCCATGGACGTGGCTTTCCTGGCGATGGCCTACAAGTTGGGCTTGGATCCCTCGGAGGTGAGACGGGAGTACAAGGTGACGGGGGAGATCCCCTATGAGTCGGAGCGCAGGTTCTCGGCTGCTATCTATGAAGAGGATGGCGTGACCCGTGTGGCCGCCAAAGGAGCGGCGGAAACGATTCTGGGCTTTTGCAGCCGGATGGTGAAGGATGGCAGCCCGGTCGCCTTGGAGCGGGGCGACATCGAGCAACAATCTGAAGCCATGGCGCGAAGAGGCCTGCGCGTATTGGCTGTGGCCGGCGGAGAAGTCGGCTCGATCGAAGGCGCTGAAGATGATCCTGCTGCGGCGCTTTCCGGGCTGGTGCTCTATGGCCTGGCCGGATTCATCGACCCGCTTCGCCCTGAAGCCGCCGAGGCGGTCAAGAGATGCAAGGCGGCGGGCATCCAGGTCATCATGATTACCGGGGATCATCCTTCCACGGCCGGCGCCATTGCAGGAGAGCTGGGTCTGCCCTATGGGGATGAGCTGGTGGTAACCGGCCAGGAGTTGAGCGAGGCCGGAATCCCTGACAGCCCCGCATTTGAGAAGCTGGTCTCATCGACCCATGTGTTCGCCAGGATCTCCCCGACCCAGAAGCTCGAGATCGTCGAGACGCTGATGCGCCGCGGGGAGTTCGTAGCGGTGACCGGCGACGGCGTCAACGATGCTCCCGCGCTCCGAAGGGCGAATATCGGTGTGGCCATGGGCTCGGGAACGGACGTGGCGAAGGAGGTCGGCTTGATGATCGTCGCCGACGACAACTTCGCCTCCATCGTCGCCGGCGTTGAGGAAGGGCGCTTTGCCTACGACAACGTGCGCAAGGTTGTCTACCTTCTCATCTCTACGGGCGCGGCGGAAGTGCTTATGTTCATCGCGGCGATCCTGATGGGCCTGCCTATTCCGCTGCTGGCCGTTCAGCTGCTGTGGCTCAATCTGGTCACCAACGGCATCCAGGACGTGGCCCTGGCCTTTGAAGGCGGAGAGCCGGGAGCAATGAAGCGCGGCCCCCGCCGGCCGAACGAGAGGATATTCGACTCGCGGATGATCGGCCAAACCCTCGTATCGGGCTCCACCATTGGTGCGCTGGCGTTTGGACTATGGTACTGGATGATATCGCTTCGACTGATGGACGAGGCCTCGGCCCGCAACAGCGTACTGCTTCTCATGGTTCTGCTGCAGAATGTGCACGTGTTCAACTGCCGATCCGAATCGAAATCTGCCTTCCGGGTCCCCCTGCGCCGTAATGTCATCCTGATATTCGGGGTGCTGGCAGCCCAGGGAATCCACATATTGAGCATGTACGTCCCATTCATGCAGACCATTCTGCGGACGGAGGCGATCGGGTTCACGGAGTGGCTCTCGACCCTGGGCCTGGCATCGACGGTTCTGCTCGCAATGGAAGTGTACAAATGGGCCGCGCAGCGGAGAAGCAAGATCCCGGCCTAGCGACAGCGGTGCGCCTTCAGGTGTGGCAGGGAGCGGTATCGCCCCAGCTCTCACAACCCCCCGTACAGCGGGATCCGCGCTCCGTTGATGCAGACCGCCTCGTCCGAGCAGAGGTAGGCGATCATGGCCGCGATCTCCTCGGGAGTGGTCCATGAGGCGTTCTTCGAGGTGGGGGAGCGGTCGCGTAGGGAGAGACCCCCTTGCCCGGGCTCGTGGCGTGAGGCGAGGTCACGGCCACGATCCTACCCCAGCCGGCTGCTGTTAGGTGCGGGACGAAGGCCTTCGCCAGATGGAAGGTGGTCCACAGGTGCTGCCCGAGCATCTCCAGGACATCCTCTGGGGAGACCTGCTCGACGGACCTTGCCCCGATCCAGCCGCCCACCAGGTTGAGCAGTATCTCGGCGCGGCCGAACCTGCCAAGCACCGCCTCGGCCGCGGTCGCCGCCTCCTGGCGGCCGCGCAGGTCGGCTACGCATGTCACGGCGCGTTCAGAGGGCAGTCCCATCTCTTTCACGAGGGCGTCCAGCCGCTCCCGATCAGTGCCGATCAGCGCGAGGCGCGCGCCGCCCTCGCCGAGCATTCGCGCAACGACACGGCCCAGGCCGCCCGTCGCGCCGGCTATGATTGCGACCCGCCCTGGAGTCATCACCGACAACGTTTCTGGCTTGAGGCCGGAATTCCCCTGCTCCGGAAGCATCTTGACATGGGCTCGACTCCGGCATAGGATTCTAAATAAGAGTGATTCCTATTTTGCCCGGCCCGGTGCTGAATGGACCTAGACCCAGCAGATCTCCGACAGAGGTTGGATCACTTCAGGGGTACGCTCCGGGGCGCCGGTGTGAAGATAACCCGCCAGCGCGTTGAGGTGTTCCGCGAGGTGGTCGGAGCAGGCGATCATCCCGATGCCGAGACGGTCTATAAGGGTGTCCGAAGGAGAGTCCCAGCGGTCTCCCTGGACACCGTCTACCGGACCCTGTGGCTGCTCCTCGATCTGGGGCTGATCGCCACGCTGGGACATCCCTGGGAGAGGGTGCGCTTCGACGGAAACGTCGAACCCCACCATCACTTCGTCTGCACGAGGTGTGGCAGGGCAGATGACTTCCACAGCGAGGAGCTGAGCCGGCTGAGGATTCCAGACGCGGTGCAGGCGCTTGGCCGCGTGGAGAAGACGCAGGTGGAGATACGAGGTTTCTGCGCGCGGTGTCTGCGCGAGGAAGGACGCGAGGCGGCAGGAGCGGGCAGGAGAATCCGAAGGGAGATGAAGCCATGAAGGAGGAGAAGAAGATCCTGACCACCGGCTTTGGGATGCCGGTCGAAGACGACCTGAACTCATTGACCGCCGGACCCAAGGGACCGGTGCTCATTCAGGACGTCCACCTGACCGAGAAGCTGGCCCATTTCGACCGTGAGCGGATTCCCGAACGCGTGGTGCACGCCAAGGGGGCCGGCGCGTACGGGTACTTCGAGGTCACCCACGATGTCGCCAAGTACACGCGCGCCAAGTTCCTCTCGCAGGTGGGGAAGAAGACCGAGGTGTTCGCGCGCTTCTCCACCGTCGGCGGCGAGAAGGGTTCGGCGGACTCGGAGCGCGATCCCCGCGGCTTCGCGCTGAAGTTCTACACCGAAGAGGGCAACTACGACATGGTGGGCAACAACACCCCGGTCTTCTTCATCCGCGATCCACTGAAGTTCCCGGACTTCATTCATACTCAGAAGCGTCACCCGGCGACCAACCTCAAGGATGCGGACATGTTCTGGGACTTCCTTTCCCTGACCCCCGAATCCATCCACCAGGTCACCATCCTATTTTCGGACCGCGGCACCCCCAGGACGTATCGCAACATGAACGGTTACAGCAGCCACACCTTCATGTGGTACAACGAGAGAGGCGAGTACTTCTGGGTTCAGCTCCACTTCAAGACCGAGCAGGGAATTCAGAACTTCACCGGCGAGGAAGCGGAGCGCATGCGCGGCATTGATCCTGATTTCGCCACGCGCGATCTGCATGAAGCGATCTCGAAGGGGGAATTCCCGTCCTGGCGGCTGGAAGTCCAGATCATGACCCCGGATCAGGCGAAGAACTACAGGTTCGACCCCTTTGACATCACGAAGGTGTGGCCGCATGCCGACTTCCCGCCCATCGAGGTCGGCCGTCTTGTTCTCAACCGCAACCCGGAGAACTACTTCGCCGAGGTGGAGCAGGCGGCATTCTCCCCCGGCAACTTCGTTCCCGGCATCGGCCCGTCTCCAGACAAGATGCTGCAGGGACGCCTGTTCAGCTACCACGACACGCATCGGCACAGACTTGGTCCCAACTACCACCTGCTGCCGGTCAATGCTCCGAAGGCCGCTCAGGTGCGAAGCTACCAGCGGGACGGTGCCATGCGCTTCGACAGCAACGGCGGCGGTGGCCCCAACTACTGGCCGAACAGCTTCGGCGGTCCGGCCCCGGACCCGGAGTTAGCTGTTCCGCCCATTGACGTCTCCGGGATGGCCGCGCGCCACGCGTATGAACTTG
>JAVHLI010000029.1 GCA_031082185.1 bacterium
CGACGACGGTTGTGATCAGCGCCACCAGACCATAGCCAGTGCCGCTTGTAGCGCTGGAGCTCGCGATCCCGAGCGTCGTGCCGGCACCGACCTGGGTGGCCACTATGGTGCAAACCAAGGCCCAGAGAGCGGTCTTACGACTGTTGAGCCAGTAGCCCTCGTAGGTCAGTCGCCGCCCGACCATGAAGCCGACCAAGGCGATAGCGACAACAAAGAGAGAGATGGTCGCCAAGAGGGTCATGCTGACACGGGCTCCGGCTGAGGCGTACGCACGCCGGACATGGTCGCAACGATAGCCCCGACCATCAGAATGCCGTATGTTATATAAAGAATAGCGATAGGTGCACTATACCACATATACACGCTGGCTGATAGCAGAAGCATGTTTCCGAGGATCTGCGTCAAGCTTTCCCACCTGCCAGGTTTCCCCACTGTTGAAGCGCTAGCAATCTCCTCGCGCGTTCGTCGTGAATGTTCCTTGATGGAGGTGACCACATACGCAACAAATCCCAAGGCCACCATTGAGCCGGCGATCCACGGTGATCCGGAGTATTCAGGAGAGAAAGCAAACCAACGCCAACCAGGGAAGTCGCTCACGCGGGCATCGATAATCGAGGCCACCGGGTGGAATACGAGCAGCAGCGAGAGAAACATGGCCAGCAAATGAAACCAGATGCCATGTAGGATTCCAACTTGGGCAATGACCCGCCACCACGCTCCCTGCACCCCAATCTTTATCAAGACCAGCACCACCCAGTCTGCCACGCCCGTTTTGGCGTTCACCCAAGCATCGTGGCTGCCATCGCCCGTCACGACCTGGCAACTCGGTTTGATGACCGCTTGGCGAATGTTTTTCCGAGCACGACGGATCGAGGCGAACCGTTCGCCGAATTTGGTCTCTGCGATATCGCCCCAGATCATGACGCTGCCGTACGTCGCAATTGCCGCGAAAAGAGAGAATCGCCCTGCGCCCTGTTCCACCCTCGTGACGACCCAAACGTCCAGAAGGTTGTTCACCAAGCAACTGGCGGAGAAGATAAACAGAAAGACATAGCCGGCGGTGGAGAAGGGATCGCTCTTGGACAGTAGCAGGCCGACCCAATAGGAGAAAGCAAATAGACCCAGAATCTCTACGACGAAGCGCATTCCAGGGACGAACAACTGAATCTGCCCTGTGTCATGGGTGTTATACCGCACACAGTAACGCGCAATACCAT
Organism: bacterium; assembly: GCA_031082185.1. Classification (NCBI taxonomy): domain Bacteria; species bacterium. Next base: position 1,218 of record JAVHLI010000029.1, read on the forward strand.
CCATAACTATGAATAGGATCGCTGAGGAGACGATAGCGAACTGCAGATTTAGTGAGAATGCCGTGGGCGCTTGGGTATCAATATGAGAGAGGTTCGTGCCGGAGACATGGATGATCGTGCCTGTCGCCGCCGCGTAGATGATGGCCCTCGCGAGTTCTACGATCTTGTCCGTTTGCATCATTGCCCCCAACGATGACTTCAGGCCTTGCAGGGTGCCGTAAGCCAAGCATCAAGTTTGACAATGTCGGTGATCCGGTACTGACATCGAACAAAGACCGCGCTGTTCCGATGTCGGACCTCAATCATGGAAGCCGCGATCTCGACGCGTTCCGGGACTGGCGCTCGTCGGAGGAACCGGATGTCCAAGCTGGAGATGAGCGCTTCTTCGGAGCGGCAACAGTGCAGGAACTCTTCCTGCGTGAGATCGGTGAAATCGCCCCGTTCGATCGCAGAGGCTATCAGTAGATAGGAGACCTGAGTCGCGTAGACCACGGCATGTTCGCGGGTGAAATGCTTCACCCAAGGCTCATGATAGGGGTGATCGAACGGACGAGCAAAAGCCAGCAACGTCCGGGGTGTATACCAAGCCTGGTTTAGGAAGCGCGATTCCGGTCGGTAAGCGAGCAGTGCCCGGTCAATCTCGTCGCTTGGGAGCGCCTCACGAGCGCTGAGTTCGGTTGTCGGAACTTCGGAAACGAGCACGGGACCATCCTCTGCTGTCTGGTGAAAGTTGACACTGAACGCGATGGTGCGCAACCGAACGATGTTCGGCAGGACTGTTCGCATGCTGATCGGCACCAGCGGGCGTTGCGGCGCGGAGCTTGGCCAGGCAGCGGCGCGCCGCCCGTCGACGATCGTCGCCGCGACCGGCCCACGACCCTGTGACGGCTCGATACGGAGCTCCTAGCCGGGAGAGTCAATTCACGGCGTGGAACATTCGCTAACCACTGCGCTGAAAGGCGGGCTCGGCACGCCTTGGATCATCAGCTTGAGGTAGACCCGGCGGTTCGGAAGGCAGAGCAAATCTAAGATCTGAAACTCCGAATGAAGTTCGGCCGCGAGAGAAGGTGCGTCGACCGCTCCCGTTCTAAACGCTATCAAGCTGCCCGCATTTCCGAAGATCGCACCCCTGACATCAGCGTCAATTTGATTGATATGCTGATGGGCGAGAATCAGGCCGGCACCATACTTTCTAAGCTCCGACATCATGTTGACTAGCGAAAGAGTAGTGAAGCTCTGGAACTCGTCCGCGTAGATGAAGAATGGATCTCGGTGATCAGGACTGATGTTCGCTCGGCTGAAGGCCGCCAGCCCAAGAGTCGTTACGATCAGGCCGCCTAAGATCGTGCATGCGTCCTCGCCGAGCTCTCCCTTCGATAGATTCGCGATCAGCCCGCGACCCTCGTCCATCAGCGCGCGCAGGCGGACCTCTGAGGCCGGTGCCACGAGGATGCGGAACAGAGTGGGGTCAACCAAAAGGGCCCCCAGCTTGTTCTGGATCGGAGCCACCGCCTCAGCGCGAAGTCGCGCTGGGTAGTTTTCGAACTCAATCGTCCAAAACTCCTTCACCACCGGGTTCTCGACCTTCCGGGCTACGGCCTTCCGGAATTTCTTGTCCGAGAACAGGCGCAGAATGTCGGGAAGGGTGGCGTCATCGCGCTCGAGGAGGGCGTAGAGTGCGTTGCGAAGCACATGCTCCATGCGAACACCCCACGCCTGCGGCCACTGCTTGCGGAAGGTCTCAAGGATGCCTGCGGCCGCGAGCGGAATCCGTTCTGGCCGAACCCGGCGGAGCGGATTGTACCCAAACGGCTGAGTCGGATCGGGCGCATTCAGGTAGGTGATACGGTCCTTCAGGGCGTCCGGCGTCCATGCCCATATGCGCTCCGCCAAGTCTCCGTGTGGATCGATAAGAGCGAAGCCCCTGCCGGCGACGATGTCCTGGCGGAGCAGAATTTCGAGCAGCGTCGACTTTCCAACGCCAGTCTTCCCGATGATGTACATGTGCGACAGACGATCGGTCTGGGCGATGCCGATCCGCCTCTTCGATGCATGGTGGTTCGACACGGCGAAGTAGGACGGCTGGGCGCGAGGGTCGATCATCCCTCAACAGTGCGCCAGCCCTAGGCGAATGCACGGCGCGCAGCTGACGCCGTGGAAGGCCAGTCGAGACTAAAGACAGACCCCGAACAATGTCGGGGTCTGGAGATCAGTACGGCGCGCCATCGCAAAGCGCTTGGAGGTAGGCCACGGCGTCGTTTGCTCTGGCCGCCGCTGTGAAGATGGCGCGGCGATCGTCGTTCAGAACCTGGAGCCAGGACGCCACATAGGCGGCGTGATCCGGTCGGGGCTCGTTGGCGATGCCGAGATCCGCGCAAAGGAACGCGGCGCCGAGTTCGGCAACCAGCTCCTCGACGGCGTAGTCATTGTCGCCGAAACGGGTGCCGAAGGTCCGGTCCAGGCGATGCCGCGCGCCGGTCCAGTGCGTCAGCTCGTGGAGCAGGGTGCCGTAGTAGGCCTCGCTCGGCGAACTCGTTGGGGACCCCCGGAATCGTTCCCGTGCCGGCATGTCGATGCGATCTTCGACGCGCCGGTAGCAGGCGCTCGAGCCGCCTTGGACGACAAGGGCCTTGGTGGCGCCGACGAATGCCTCCACCTCGGCCAAGGTCTCCACCAGCGACACCTTTGGCGATCCCGGCGGCTCCCACCCGTCCACCTGATCCAGGTTGAAGACCCGGAAGGCGCGGGCGACGAGCCGGTACTGATCGGACTCGTCCAAGTCATCAGTCGGGGCGGTATTCAGGCGATTGTAGAAGACGATGACGGTCCCGTACTCGCCGCGGCGAACCTGGGCCCCCAACCGCTGCCACTGCCGGTAGCTCGCCCACCATCCGGTCCCGTATCCCGCCATAACCGCCGCTGCCCACAGCGCCACGACGTTCACGCCGCGATAGCCGTGGCCCGTGAGGGCATTGGTCGGTCGGCCCGTCGCAGCACTCACATGCCACGGCATAACGAAGTCGCCGGCTCCCGCCTCGATGGCGGCGACGATCTTGTCAGTAACGGTCCGATACAGGTCGAACCGCTCAGTTGAAGGTACAGAGGTTCGCATAGCTCGCTCCTTGGCGCATGGGAGCGTCGGACCATTCCGGCGCTCCCGGACGCCCCGGAGCAGGGCAGCGATCTAGAGATCAGTCTGATGGGGCAGGGGAGGGCGCGCACGACGGCAAAGCGCCCCGAGGAAGGTCGACCATAGCCCCACCAAACAACCGCCGTGCTCGACCGCCTCCCATCGGCGAACATGCCTGCATGACGCTATCCCCAGCGGAGCTCGAGGACTTCAAGGCGCGCTACGAGCACGCGTTCAACATTCGACTCTCCGACGGAGAGGCATTCGACCTCGCCGATCGTTTGGAGGAGCTGTACCGCATCGTCCTCGACCGCTCCGCCGATGCCGAAGATGTCCCGCGGACACACAGCGCACCGTGGTGGCGGCGGCCGGAAGGCGAAGGAGAGGGAAGGGGGCCGCCGGCCTAGACCTCGGTCCTCGCGCCACAGCGCGGGGACGCCAACCACCCCCAGCCCAGGCGCGAGCCGCCACCCCTTCGCTATCCCCAGCTTCTGGGAAAATTCATGCTGCTGTGCTATAGTGAAGCTATACCCGCCCCGGCCAGCCGCAAGGTCCGCCGGGGTTTTGTGTATCCACAGCCTGGCTGCGATATCGCCTGGTACACTGGGTGCAATGGCGACCCATCTGCTCGTCGACGGAGAGAACTTCAAAGCGAAGATCAAGGCGGCCTTTCGGCTTGCCGGTAACGATCGTCCCGCCTGGCACCACTACGACTTCGCGGGCCTCTTCGGGCACGTGCTCAAGGGCACCGACGTCAATCGGACCCGCTTCTATTTCGGGAAGCTGCGTTTCGACCCTGACAGTGCTCAGAAGTCCAACCAGCTCATCGAGGAGCAGCGTCTTCTGAAAACGCACCTTGAAGCGAGCGGCTTTGAGGTGGTGCTGGCGGGCCAGGTGCGGGGACAGGGCGAAGGGCGGCGCAAGGTCTTCAAGGAGAAGGGCGTCGACGTTCGGATCGCTGTCGACATGGTCGCCGGAGCCTGCGACGGCCAAGCGAGCGAGCTCATCCTCGCCAGCTCTGATTCAGATCTGCAGCCAGCCATTCGCGAGGTGACGAAGCGGAGGGTTCGCTGCGTCTATCTGGGCTTCGAACTGAACCCCAACAAAGGCCTGACCTACACGACTGGACGGGCCATCCTTATCCGCAACGCTGAAGTCCTGCAGTTCGGCCGATCGGCCGAAGAGAAGCGGGCGGCATAGCGCCTCCCCCTTGAGCACAGGAGGGCCGCTGTTGGCCCAACACCGAATTGCGATGGCGCAACACCAGATCGCGCGCTAAAGTAGCGGCTTGCATCCTTAGGGAGGGGCGCTAATGGCTGCCTATTACGTCAACGACAACGCGCAGGCTTCGTCCGGCGACCATGAGGTCCATGTCTCGACCTGTGGCTGGTTCCCGCTGATCGAAAGCAAAACCTATCTCGGCGATTACTCGTCCTGCGTCGGCGCCGTTGCGAAGGCCAAGACGATCTACGCGTCGTCAGACGGCTGCATGCACTGCTGCCCCGATTGCCACAAAGGTTAGGTCTCGGGACACGGAGCTTCGGCGATGTCAGGCAGCCTTCCAGGTCGTCCCAAGACGGATCGCTTCGGCCGCTTCGCGGGCAAGCTCGTCCTGGTCCTGCTCGATAACAAAGACGGGCCGTCGATCCGCAATGGCAGATCGCTCTGGGCCGTTCAACGGGCACTCGAATATCAGGCCGGCGAAGACCCCGAGGAGCTGATTGTCGTCCCCGCCGGCTTCGTCACCGACTTGGCGTCCGTGCCGCGGATGGTCTGGTCGTTCTATCCGCCCGACGGGCCGTGGGCGAAGGCCGCGATCATCCACGACTTCCTCTACTGGACCAAGGGGACCGGGGATTGGCACGACCACACCGGCATCACTCGCGAGGAGCCCTACTCGCGCAAGGAAGCCGACGACATCCTGAAAGAGGCGATGGCCGACCGGAAGGTCGGGAAGTGGGAGCAGTTCGTAATTTGGACCTCGGTCCGCCTGGGCGGAGCGGGAGGCTGGGGACACTGATGGGGTCTCGTCGCCA
>JAVHLI010000030.1 GCA_031082185.1 bacterium
TGTAGAACATCCGGATGACGATTCCGAAAAAGACGGATATGATCGGCATGGCTCAAGTATACCCAATCCCTCAAGGCCGTCGGCCTAACGTTTGGCGCATAACCTGCAGTGCGCCTGCAAGCCGCTCCCGCCCGAGGATACCCCATACGGCGTATTGTCAGGTTGATGCGCTGGTTCGGTCACCCCGCTTCAGCAGCCTTTTCGCCGTCTGCTCCCGGTACTCCTGGACGGCTCCAGCGACCATGCCGCTCTCAGGCTCGCGCAGGTGGCCCGCCAGCTGAAGGAGAGCCACGAACAGCGTGTCGACGACCTGGGGACTCGCGTACTCGTCCTCGACCTGCATGGTGATGGCGTTGACGATGCCGTTGAACTTGCGCGTCACGAGCAGCGGCATCCCGAGCGCCCCGATCCGCTCGCCCAGTCGCGCAACGAGGTCGGCGTCCTTCTGGTAGTGCGGCACGACCACTCCTTGGTGTGACCGAACGGTCAGCTTACAGCGGGGTTAACCTTCACGCCCGGTCCTTGTACGTCTGTGTCCTCGACTAGGCGGGGGCAGTCCAGGTCCACCAGAACCTCAGAGCCAGCCCGGAGGAGTTCCTCCAGCTCGTCGCCCCGTACCGCCAGGATATCGTCGTGGCCGTCGAGTGAGGGGATGGCCATCTCGCTCCGTCTCGAGACATGCGCCGAAGAGAGTCAGCGTGACCTGCTCCTCCCCCGAGCCCGGCGACTAACTGGAGAGCGCTCCGCGTTCAGCCCGTCGCTTGACTGGGCCGGCATGAGGGTACCGATGGGCTTTCTAGGTCGCGGGGAGAACCTCCGCCAGCTCCCTCCGGCTCTCAAAGAGAGGAAGCTGTGAACCTCGATAAGTGTTCGGTGCAGGCACCGCCTGGCACCGAAACCGTGAAACCAGTACGGCAGGGCTGATCTCGCGGCACGGAAGACACATCTCAGCGGCGTCTTCGGCCCCGCCGGAAGGAGGTCCCCACCTCTTGACGCGAGGAGGCCTCATAAGGGTTAGCTGGCAGACCGGTTTCGTGCGACGGTCACTCTCGGCCCACGGCTAGGGCTCGGAGTATTGCGACTTGTGCGCCGTCGGCAGGAACTGCGTCATGTACTTGCTGTACTGAGCGTAGTAGTGGTCCCAATCCGCGTCCTCGTATTCCTCAGGATTTGCCTGGACGTTGCGACTGACCAGCCGGGCACAGACAGCGTCGGCAACGACCTCCGCGAGCAACACGCGGAAGTGCTTCGTCTCCTGCCCAGGGAATTTTTGGTCCTTGCTGCCCAGGTAACGTTTCAGAGATGGGTGGCGTGCGGCGACCTCCAAGACGTTCTGCCGCCAGCGGTAGCGCTGATTCGTCAGGTCGATGTCCTCAAGCCGGATGGAGAGGTCTGCTCCCATAGGCACGTGCGCAGAGATATGGGCGACCGCCAAGTGGCGACCTAGTGTCGCCGTGAGGCTACCTGAAGCTTCCCTGCCGTCGCACTTGAGCCCAAGCTCGCATATTGCCACGCCCAGATCATCACGTGGTACAAGAACTGCTTGGCCTGTGACTTTGAAGTGGCGGGAATCCACCGCGACGTCGAACGAAGTAGGAATGGACACCAGCTCAAGCGGAGCGAACACCCGAACGGCCTTCCGCTTCTGATCGGTGCGCATGCTATACCGCTTCTTGCCGAACTGCAGCGATTTCACATGGCTGTACTTGTCGGCTTCGCTGGCAAGTACCTCGATGATGGACTCGTCGGTGATTGAGCCGACTCGGACGCGGATCCCTGTCGCTGGTGTCGGGTTGAGGGCCTTGACCTTCCAGGTCGCCTGAAGCACACCCTCTCTGCTGGGGTGTGGCTCGAGGCCGCAGTATGTCTTGTCAGCGGTGACCTCTGGCGAAAGGCATTGGATCTGAACGGTGGAGCCGACTTCGAGTTCCGGAAACGTCTCGAGCCGCACCGTAAGCCAGAACTGCCTCGAATGACCGACCACAACCTGAGTGAACGGGGGTGACAGCAGATAGCCACGCTCCATGAAACTGCTGTCAGGGTGACTGCCCTCGGGATCCCGCGCGACGTCTTCGTCTTCGCCAAAGTCGCGCATGAACTCGAGCGCAGCCTTCTCCAAAGCATCGAGCCGTTTGCGTGTCGCCTGGCTCTCGATTCTGGCGCGTTCGTGCTCCTCGCGGACGCGTTCCTCCTCAACGAGCGGCCGCAGCCGCTTCAGAGCCTCGCCGAAGAGAGCTTGGGTGAACGGGTGCTCCCTCGCCAGGCCGGAGCGTCTGGAGGGATCTGTGGGGTACGTCGGGTTGTCGTCTTCCGGCGGGAGCTTCCTCTCGAAGCGGTCGTCGAAGCGATTGCAGAGATCATCGATGTAGGGGCACACAAGCCTGCCGTAGAACCAGAGCGCATGCGGATTGGACTCGAGGCCGCTGTCAAAGAGCGTGGCCTCGTGAATGGCCCTGCGAGATTCGATGAGGATGCCCCCGAGCCTGAAGCGCTGATGCTCCTTGTCAAACCGCTCCCTGGCTCTGCAGACGATCAACTTGGCCGTGACTCCGGAATATCCAGGGATCTGGAGGGTCTCCTTCAATCTCTCCGTACCCTCGATGTGCAACGCATGGAGTACATCCTCCCGTCCATGATTCAAGTCGCGGAGGACTACCTTGCGACGCTTATCCGGCAGAATCCCCCTCAGACTCACGAGCTGTCGGGTCTGCTCATTCAGCTTGTCGTGTTGCGGAACACGCTGGGTTCCGTCCAGCTCTATCGTAACGAGGGTGCCGGTGCCCTTGGGAATCCCAAGGGCCTCGCGCACTTCGGGCGTTGCTTCTTGGGTGTCGTGTGAGATGAAGTCGAAGAATGGAGTGATCTCACATGAATGGTACTTGCCATCCGCGGCGATTGACTCGAACAAGACTCGCCCGAGAGCGGCCACGTCCTTCGCGCCCCTGGAGTGTGTTCCCCTTACGAGCTCTCCGCTGTCAAGGCCGCTGTCGCGGCCTCCGACAAAGGACAGCTTCCGCTCCATCGTAGCGGCGTCCATGCCGTCTGCGAAGTCGCGAACGCGGATAACGCTCTGTCCTGTGCCCCGGCGCCGCTCGAGCTCGATCTCGATAACGCCGTCGCTATCGAGAATCTGATAACGGTCGTCCGCGTTGGTCACAAGCTCGACGACCGCGTCGTAGATGTCGCGGACGGCGTGCTTCGCCGCCTGGATCAGCGCACGCGTGGTAGCTTGGACAGCGCGCCCTTTGCCTGTTGTCATCAGGGGCCTCCATTCTTGGCGCTAGCGTTGCGTGGCATAGGCTTGCTCGCATCTGGTGATGAAGTCGAGGACATCCTGTTGGTCGGCCGATTGCGCCTGACGTCGGATCCTGTCAAACCGCTGCTGCCAGACATCGTGTTCGGCGTCGACGCGACACTTCAGGAGGTCAGCGATCTGTCCCAGCATGGGGACGAAGCGCTCCGGGCTGTCTGCGTACTGCACGAAGAGGCGATGGTCGCGGACGCGCTTGAGTTGCCTGAGGATCTTCTGTCTGTGCTGCTTCACTAGGTCGCTGCCAGCGATCCCCTCGATGGTTGTCCGGTTCTGCTCGATCCAAGCTATGCCCCGCGACGTCAGCATCCAACCGTCGTCCACAGGCCTGCGGCGTGTCTTCGCGGTAAGACCGCGGTTCTGGCCGGCACGCCCCTCAACCAGCGCACCGTTCTGCTCCTTGCGGGCATCGGTGAGTGCAACCCTGACGATGTCCTTGTCAGGGTACTTCGTGTGCTTCACCCATGAGAAGGAAGCCGGGAAGAGCTCGAAGCACTTGATGGTGATGTCTTCCGTATGAACGCGGCTCGTGTCGCCGCCAAGCAGATACAAGGCGTAGACGACAAGCTCGCGATTTGGATATGTGCGAGAAGGAACTCCGATGATCCACCTCCCCGGGTTATGTCCGTGACGTTCGACGCCCCGTCTGCCAGCTAACGACCCCGCATAAGCTGCCTGCCACGGCTCGCCTCGGCAAGTTCGCCGGGCCACGGCTGGCTGTCGGTGGCTTTAAAGGACTGATGGCCGCGGCCGGACAGCTTCGTGCGGTAGTTAGGCGGCGAACTACAGTTTGTTGACCATTAGGTCAATCGCCTCGATGCAGTGCTGCTTGTAGCCCGGGTCGACTCGCACGCGCAGCCCGCCGATGTCCAACCGTCCCGTAGGCATCGAATAGAACGGGCAGCCTCTAGCGAAGGCGACGACGCCGGTGGTTTGGAAGTCACGTATGCTCACCACACCGCCCGTAGTGGACTTGGTAGTGGACTTGAAGGTGAATATGGTCGGATTGGACTTAATCAGTTCACGGATATCCTGATCGATGGATTCGAGGACGGCTGCGTAGGCAGAGGCCTCACCCATGTACTGCGTGATACGATTCCGGACAATCAGGTGTACACGGGGGAGGGTACGCCCTGCGTTCTCAAGCTTGGTGGCGAATGCGTACTTGGAATAGATGTCGGATGGCAATTTGAGCCCATACACGAGGGAGAAGGCATTCTGAATCGCCCGACGCGAAGAATCGTCAGCCATGACTGGGAGGACGAGTCTGGTCGCCGAAGAGAGCGCAATCTGAGTGTAGATCGAGAAGCTGGGGTTCGCGTCGATAAACACGGCGTCGAACCTGCCTTCCACCTTAGCGAGAAAGTCGCTGAGCCAGCTGATGACCTTAATCCAGGTGTCCGTGCCTGGGATCTGGGTGTTGGCCAGAGTGTTGATGGCATTCGACTGGAGCTCGAGGAGGGGGTCCCCGCAGAGCAGCCATATGTTGACGGGGACACTAGGGTTAACGGTTGCTGGGACGGTGAAAAAGTCGTGGGGGCTGAACTTGGCTTCGGAGAAGGGCGCGGGCAGCCGGAGCTGGAAGTAGCCGCCGATACTGCACCTCGGGATCATTCCGTGGCGGGCGAGAAGGTTCTTGCTTCCGCCATTGATGAGGCCGCCGAGGAACAGCTCGGAGAGATTCGCCTGAGGGCAGGCGTCAATGGCCAGCACTCGATCCTTTGGGTTCTTGTTGGCATAGCGGCAGATCGCCTGAAAGGCTAGGCTGGTTTTGCCCGTCCCTCCTTTGTTATTCCAGAACGCGTACGTTAGCACATTGTCCCCCCTGGACCGTGATAATGTCGCTATGGACACTATAGCGTCCACAACGGACGGCGTCAAGTCCCTGGGGTTCCCAGTGGAAATCGGGCGCGAGGATGAGGCTCTGGGGCGCGGCTCCGGCGAGAGCAGGGAGTGAGCCGCCTAACTCGAAACAGGCTGAACTATCTAACCCCGCTAACACTGCAAGCAGGTCACCCTATTCCCTGATCTCCCATCCTGCCGGCCTGGTTTCGCTGGTCAGTCTATCATTCCTCCATGTCCCTGCCTCCGCGCGCGCCGTCACGGCGTCAGCAGGCGATCCACCGGGCCGCGAACCGCCCCGGGGCCGCGGTTCAGCATGTGCGGACGATCCACGCAGATCCGAGCGGCAGGAAACCCCGGACCTCCTGCGCGCCGGCCGGACTACCTCGCACGCACCCGCATTCCGTCCCGAAGACCCTCCGTAGGAGCCGCTACCACCCGATCGCCCACCTCCACCCCGCTGAGCACCTGCACCTGCTTAGAGGTGCGCACGCCGATCTCGACCGGCCGGAACCGGGCGATCCCTCCGGTAACCACGAACACCCCAGTGCGCTCGAGCCGGGTCACGATGGCTGTCGCCGGCACCAGGAGCGCATCGGCCGCTACGATCCCCGTCCCCGCGATGTCCACCTGCACCCCGGGTCGTAGCAGCCGGTCAGGGTCGGTCAGGGCGACCTTCGCGCGGATGGACCAGGCCTGCCCGACACCGAACCTGGGATCGGCCACCCGCGACAGTTCCGTGATCTTCGCCGGGAAGACGCGGCCGGGATAGGCGTCGGAGCGCACCTCCAGGTCCTGCCCCTGCCGGACCTTGGCGACGTCGCCGGCCGCCAGGTCCACGGTCACCCAGACCTCGCGCAGGTCGGCGAGCGTGAGCAGAGCGGTCCCGGGCGTGACCAGTTCCCCGACTTCGACGTTCTTGCGGACGACCGTACCTGCGATCGGCGCCGCGATCGCCGTGGCGGCCAGTTGCGCCCGCGCGGCGCGCAGCGCTGCCTCCGCCTGCCCCACGAC
>JAVHLI010000031.1 GCA_031082185.1 bacterium
TTCCTTGATGGTCGGGGCGGCCCGATTTGAACGGGCGACCTTCTGGTCCCAAACCCTATTTCGCCTTTCTGGGATGATTCGCCTTGTTCGATATTGTTGGCTGTGATTCAGTCAGGATGCGGGTTTTGGGCGTTCGGTATTCTCTCGTGGTTCCCGGTGTTAGCCGGTCTTTTGGCTTGTCTTGGGCACACCGTGGGCACACCGATGGCAACCGCCATCTTGACCACTTGCTACTCCGCAGCCAGCAGAACGCTCTTCGCCCTCGTCTGGGGGAGATCAAGCTTCTCCGCGATGCTCTGACATAGATGCACCGCGTCCTCCAAGTTCTCGGGTGCGGTCGTTCCGACCACTTCCCTCGCTCTGATCGCATATTCCCGTGCAAGCCAAACCTTCGAAACCCCGCCGCGGACCCAACGTCGAGCTATAGTCTCAAACCACCTCCCGGTTGTGAGGGGGGGGTGAAGTCGATGCGCCTCCCATTCATGTCTCACTTCCGCTTCCAACTCGTCCGGCACTGAAAGGTTCCTTGATCCCAGGACTTCACGCAACGCCGAAACAACAGCCTGAAGGAATTGCTCGGGATAGAGGCAGTAGTCTTCGATAGATCTACCGGCGCGTAGTTCCATCACTTGGACACGCAATCGGTCGCACAACTCCTTTGCCTTACTCAGGATCTTCTTCCCGGACGAATCTCCATCGACCAATAGAACTACCCTTGGCTCCTCCTCCTTACCCTTGAAGAACTGCAGAAGAGTCCTAAGGTTCTGCTCATCATAGAAGCTCTTGACGCCCAGGTAGTTCAGGTCAACATCGAGGTGATCAAGCCTGTTCAGTTGCCGAAAGAGCTCATACAAGTACATCGGATCGGAGTCTCCTTCAACAAAGAGAAGCTTCGAGGAGAAGAGAATGTTGGACTGGAGGGTTACGCCCAGCGCATCGGTTGCTCGTCTCCAGTTCCCTTGATGCGGTTTTTGATCGACTTTCGTTCCCTCGCCGTCCTTCAAGATCAGCCTGTGACGTTCTGGGTAGTTTTGGTTTAGGAGGAATAGAGAATGGGTGGCGTAGACGATTTGGCTGTCGTCGGCAATGCGCTCGAAGACTTGCATGAGATCGTTCTGTCCTTTTGAATGGAGGTGAATGCCTGGGTCGTCGAATAGATAGATGTAGGAACCAGAAGGGTTCTTCGTCCTACGGGCCAGCAGAATCATGGACAGTTGAAAGAATTGGGTTACACCTGTACTCCTCTTTGAGAGGCGCACAAAACGTGTCTGAACAGCAGGGTCCTTCACCAGTAGTTCTATTGTTTCACCTGCCCCGTGGTCCAGAATGAACTCAAGATTCCTGCCCTGTTCCCAGAGTTCTCTCAGTCGCTGAGTTAGGACCTCCGATGCCTCGGAAAGCTGCCGCCTAGTAACATCGTCGAGTGTGAAGAGACTCTTGCTGCTGGTCGAGAGACCTGCCTGATACAGTATGCCTTCCATGAATTCGAATTCTTCATCCGAGAGCTTCGCGAAAGTCACTGAATCATGGAGTTTCCCTGTGACATTGAAGAGTTCCACTTTAGGCTTGCGTCGCTTGAGGAAGCCCTGCTTCGCGGCCGAGAGTTCTTCTACGGGAAGACCATCCACAAGCAGCGGCTTGCCAACCCCCTGCCTGCTGAAGACGAGCTGCCGCCCGGCCGCAATATGCACAGCCTCTTCGTCTTCTGGTACTCTTGATTCCCTCTGCCCTTCATCAACGGCTTGCGCGTCGGCAGCATCTTCCGCCACGCCTGCAGCCCCATCGCCCATCGTGGGCTTGTCTGCATTAGTAGGGCCGCTAACCTCCTCATTCGCAGAAGCGTGTTCTTCAACCACCTCTTCCCTGGAAAGCGCCTCAAACTCCGCTGTCTCTTCGTCGCTCAGTTCAAAGACAAACTCTATTGTGGGCTGCTGGTCCTCTTTGTTTGCATCCCAGTTGACTTCTTCAGCCTCGATCGGGAAGGCATCGTTCAAGTGCCTCAAGGCAGCTAGGATGTTCGTCTTTCCGTGATCGTTTGAACCGAGGAGGATCGTGACCTTCTTGTCGATATCGATTGTGATTGGCTCTCGAACAGAGAGGAAGTTGCCTATCCGAACTTTGGATAGTACCATCGGGCTCCAAACCCCCGCCCCGCCCTCTTAGACTTTCCGATGCTGTTGCGTTCTCCAGAGGGCGAGAACGCCTTCTGCAGCTTCCACTTCGGCTCAGACTGTGCTTGGACCTTCCTTCCCCTATGTTACGCCTCCCCATACACCTGCGGTGACACTGCGCGGCCCATGTCTGAAAGGGGCCTTCAAGACCTTAGGCGGGTCCCGTTCGACTCGTGCCAAGACTTCATGCCGTGTCTGAAGGCGTGCGGGTGAACCCTGCCGATGCCCGCCCCCGTCACTGTAGCCTAACTGTAGCCAATCTAGGGCTTCTTGTGTAGTCCGACATGCCCAGCTTGCGGCTGATCTCCGTCAAGTCCAAGAAGAAGCGCAGGAACACGGCCTTCCGCCCCGCCCGTGGCAGACGGGCGAGGGCCGATCTACAGGGCGCGCATCCGCCGCTCCAGCCTCTCGACGCGGGCGCGCACTATGTCTAATCCCTGGTGTTCCATCGTGACGACCTCCTCTACAGGCGGGACCTAAGCGGTTCAGTACGTCAGGCAGGGTCTGACCGACCCGCTGTTAGTTTTCGTCGAGGCCCAGTTCCTGTACGGCGGCCTGGATGAAAGCCAGCCGCTTCTGATCAAACTCTGTATCCGAAGCCTTCTCTATTGAGATGGGTGCGCGAGCCGCTTCGTCAAATCTAGTGGCGACCTTCGGGAAGAAGAACGCGGACACCAAGCCGTTGTAGTATCCCAGGGCTTGAGCGGTCTCTGGCCTTATTTCCACTTGACGAACGTGTCCCTTGTAGTCCGCCTTTGAACTCTGCAGCCGAGGGTCGAGCGCATCCGCCGACCATGCCGCAAGCGCACCGACCGCTCCGCGAAAGATTTCATATTTGAGTTCAAAGCGTTTTTGCCAACGCCATGTCCGTCTGGCGACACGGGCCGTGACAAGTGGAGCAATGATTGCTGCGAAGAGGCCAGCGACAACAGCCACAAGAATTGAGGTCCATAGCGAGATCGTCATGCCTGTCTCACCTGCCCTTGGTCCGATACTCCGCCTTGTCTTCAGCCGCGAGCGTCAACTGCTCAGCCTCTCTCGCCTTCGCCTTTGGCGCTTTCTTGAAGGTGACGTTGACCTGTCCAGAAGGTGGGTAGTCAATTCGCTTGCCCTCAAGAAGTTCTGCGACAGTGAGAACCTGCAGGCGAGGATGTTTCCTCCCCCAGACTGGCGAGAGATAGAAGCCAGCACCCGCCACCTCCGCTCTCATCTGCTTGGTCGGCTCCTCCATGCTGATGAGCACACCAATCTCGGCCTTCTCCCGGTCCAGTACGCCTCGGAGGTCACGAACATGCGCGACTGTTACGTTACCGGCCTTCACTGACAGAATGATCTGCTTCGTTTTGCCGCCTTCACCTTCATCGTGAAAGTAGAGACGGCCATCTATGCCCCTGTCGGCACCCTTCTTCTGCTCAACGGGACGTGCGCCAACGAGTCCGAGCGCCCACCATTGAAACTGGTACGGGTCATGCACCGCCAAGTCTTGTGCGTCCGGTAGAGAAACCGGCTCCCCAATCACCTTGTAGGTCGCCCGATCTCCGAACGCATCGTACAGACGGTGCTTGATCAGCGTGATCGCCAAGTGCGTGATGTCTATGCCGATCCAACGCCGCTTGAGCTTCTGCGCAGCAGCTACCGTTGTCCCGCAGCCGCAGAACGGATCGAGGACCGTGTCACCCTCGTTGGTGCTTGCAGCGACGATTCGCTCAAGCAGAGCCTCGGGCTTCTGTGTGGGATAGCCGAGACGCTCCGCCGATGTGTTCCCGATTCTGGGAATATCTGCCCAGTTCGTGGAGACCGGTTTGCCTTTCGTCTCATCCAGGTACACCTTTAGGCCATCCAGCCTCGGCGTGCCGTCCTGCTTTAGCAGTATTCGGCCTTGCGCGTACCATTCTTCCAGTTGCTCCAAGGAGGCACCCCAGGAACGGTAGGGCGGCGGCTTGGCCCCTCTCCACTCGAATTGCCGACTAAGATTGGGAGATGAGAAAGTGAGGTTCTCCGCCTTGTAGAGCCTGCCAGTTTCGTCCGGTTTATACCGGCGCATTTGTTCCGGGCCATACGCTGTGTACTGGTCATTGAACACGAACTGTGTGGTCTTTGAGTAGTAAAGAATCGTGTCGTTCGCCCGAACATATCCCTTGGTTCGGATGTTATGGGAGACGGTTCGCTCCCAGATAATCTCGTTTCGGAACTGCGCTGGCCCGAACACTGCATCCATGAGCATCTTGAGGTAGTGGCTGGCCGTCGGGTCGCAGTGCAGGTAGATGCTGCCGGTCGGTTTCAGGACCCGATGCAATTCCATCAAGCGCGGGGCCATCATCGAGAGGTAGGCCAGCATGTCGTTCTCGCCCAGGAACGTGCGGAACGCCTGCATGGCGCGCGACACCGGGCCTCCTGCCTCGACGACCTCCTCGTACGCCTCCGCCGCAGCCCGATCCCAGCGCCACGTGTCCCCGAACGCCTTGATCTGCGCCGCCGACCGCGAGCCATTCTGCTCCTGAAACAGCACGTTGTAGTCCTGGTTGGACTTGAAGGGCGGATCGAGATAGACAAGGTCTACCGTCTCGTCCTTGAGGTAGCGGCGGAGAATGTCCAGGTTGTCGCCGTAATAGAGCGTGTTCACGCGAACGGCTCCCCTTTTTCAGGCACCGAGAGCAGCCTCGACTAATTGAGGTAGATTCCAGGTGTAGGTTTCCAGTCCTGCCGCGACGGCGATTTCGGCTATCATCTTGCGGGCGTCCTTGGCGATAGACTCCACCTCCCGCCGCAGGGAGGGTGTCAACGGGCTGCCCTTGAGGGTGCCCTGCCGTAGCACGAGTTCAGCGGCCTGCAGTGTCTTGCGGCTCCGCGCTAGGTTGGCAGCGATGGCCGCGGCGGTGCGATCGGCCTCCACCCGTGCTCGGACGGCAACAGCCTCACGGCTGAACCTTGCCTCAGCCTGTGCCCGCTGGCGAGGAGTGAACCGGCGGTAGGATGCTGCGGGATCGGGACTCATCGGTCAGTCCTCCTCGGGGAGCATGGCGGTCAGGACGGGTTCGCCCTGGTCGCCGGGGCCGCAAATGCACTTCAGGCGTACCAGTGGCGGTGCCGTCCTCGTGCCGTTCTAGGATAATGAACGGCTGGCCTCCAATAATGCAGGTGTCGGGCTGTTCGGTCATGACGGCACCTCCTGCTTATTCTCCCGCGACCTCCCGTTGCCAGGAGGTTTCGGCCGTAGATCCGCTGCTTCATCGGCCGCCTCGCTGAACCGCTGCTTGGGTCACGTTGGCGCCGCTCCCCGCTCAGTCAGGGCCGGGGGCCGGTAGTCCACGCTCGCCTTGGGCAGCCCGCCCGCCGTTCTGGTCTGAGCGGCTCCGTTCTAGCAGCGGGTTTCCGGGCAGCACTCCACCTAGTGAGAGCAGAGGTTTGGTTTCGCCCACCCTTCCCATGCGGTTTCGCAAGCACTTCCCCTGAGGCCTACCAGTTCGCGACAATCCACACGAGGGTCAGCACCGCCAGTATCGCTCCGCCCACGAGGCATCCAATCTCCCCGGGGGTCGCCCGGTTTCTATCTTCAGCGGCTGCTGGCGCTTGTGAAGGCGGATATGCGAGAAACGGTTGCGGTACAGGCGCGTCTCTTTGTGGAGCTTGTCCGGGAACCAGCGAAGAGGTCGGCATTCCTTCCTGCCCGCGCTTTGCATCAACCAAGGCACCTACCCCAGCCAGAGCCAAACCGGGCAGGATGTACACCAACATGTTGACCACGATCGCTAACGACAAGCTCTCTGTGTCGCGAATCTGGAAATCAACCCCA
>JAVHLI010000032.1 GCA_031082185.1 bacterium
GGTCTGCAGGTGGTTCAGGTACCGGGTGTAGCCGGCCCGGGACATGAAGTTCATCGCTGCGCTGAAGGGGGTGAGGGTGGCCACGTTCGGAGACGGCTGAGCCGACGCTACACCCACGAACGCTGCCGAGAGCATCGCAACGGCAAGGACGATGACCGCGAGCGTCTTCATGGCTTTTCTCCTCTCCACTGGATTCTGACTTGCTTTGATGTACGTAGATCGCACGCTTAGGATCATCTGAACCGGCCCCTGTTCAGTTGCCGGACGATCCAGAGAAACACCACGGCCCCGACGAAGGCCACCACGATCGAGCCGATGTTGAGGCCGGTGACGCCGGCGCGGCCGAAGTAGCTGAAGATCCACCCGCCCACGAACGCGCCGATGACCCCGACGATAAGATCCCCGACGATACCGTGGGGGCCCTCACGCATGACACTCTTCGCCAGATAACCGGCGATAATCCCGACGATTACCCAGACCCAGAACACACTCATCTCGAACACCTCCTTTGCCATCTGTCGTCCAAACGAAACGTACCACGATGAGAATGTGCCGTCTGTTCAATACTGCTCACAGTGGCTTGTTGCTCCCCCACATATGCAACTGGTGCCAGCCACACGATCCGCAAAGGATGATGGGGGTCCCACCGAAGCGGGACCCCCAGGATCTCTTCGGCGTGCTTTGTGTACTCGCTAGCTCTCTGTCCCAGCTAGGAGGACCTGTAGTTCGGCTCCTCCGACATCCTGACGATGGCATTTCCTTCCTGCCAAGGGTATGGCCATACGCGGGCCAGAGTCGCCCTTACTGTGACGGCTTCGGAGCGCCGGCCCAGCGGGTCGATGGTCACGGCCGTGATCGTGAGTTCGGCGTTGGAAATGCGCACCGTCGTGCTGAGACTCACCGCCCAGTCGCCCGCCGCGTCTGCGGTCGTCGTGACCTTTCCGTAGGTGCCCTTCAGACTGAATGCCAGCAGCGCGCCCTGGTAGTCAACCTGAACCTCGACCCGATACCCGGGCGTTGCCTTGCCCCGAATCACGACCGGGGATCCCAGACGTGTCCCAGCTGCCGGGGAAGTGATAACGGGCGGCGCCACGCCTTCGGTCGCCACGACCATCAGCCGTGCGACTGCCGCCTGGCTCGTGACCCCGTCCTTGGTCAACCTGACGATGATGCGCGCGTTCTGCGCGGCGCCTTGTTCTCGCCGCTGGATCGTGTGCGAGCCGACGTATACGCCCCGCTGATTGGCGGCTTCGGCCATGGGAATGTTCTCTTCGACGCCCTCGATCGTGAAGGAGGCCTGACCGCCTGGTTCGCCGAGCATGCGGACGGTCAGGACGTCGCGCGCTCGCAGCGGCGTGGTAGGGCTTACCGTAACGGAGTGGATAAGCGATGTCTGCGAGACGGCGGTCGTGAACGTATACTCCTCATCGGTGACGTTGCCGGCCTTATCGGCCAGGATCACGCGGACCAGCACGCGCCCTGCCAGGGCTTCCGGCGGGCTGTAGGCGAGAGCGGTCTCGGTGATCGAGACCCGCGCCGTCACGTTCTGGTTGTTAACGAACAGCCGGCTGCGGGCCGGGTCAATGCCCGACCCGGTGTCATTGAAGACGATGAGGATGTTGGGCCGGACGTTGTTCACCGTCTGACCCTTCTCGGGGAAGCGCTGGACGATTTGGGGCGCGGTGCCGTCAAGCGTCACCCGGGTTCCAGCCTGAACGAGCGGAGCTTCCTGCCCGCCGACACGCAGTCGTCCTACGACGACGGCTGCGCCCACATTGTCCTGAGTGCGGACCGTGTAGATTCCCTGGTAGACTCCGGGCGAGACCTGACGCATTGCGACGTCGGAGTCGACGCCGAAGATGTCGAAAGTGGCTGTGCCTCCGGGTGTTCCCCTGAGGGTGACGGTCAGATGGGAGCCGGCGCGGAGCGGCGCCGTCGCGTTGTGGCTGAAGGAAGTGATCTGGACGCCTCCGGCGGGAGGCCGGGGCGGCTGGGCCCCCGATGCACTCGCCTGGACGACCAGGACCTGGCTGGTCTGCGGGTTCAGGTGCAGGCGGACTTCCATGCCCACCCGCAGTTGCTCGCGCGTCGCCTCCTGGTTATTAACAACGACCCGCACGCCGTCGGCGAATGTGAAGACCTGTCCGTCGGACAGAGCGAGGGACCGGCTGGTGATAGCGTCGATCCGGCCGGAGACGGTACGCACGGACACCCGGACCAAGATCGCGCGGCCAGCGCTATCGGCCGTTACGCGGACGACGTCTCCTGGGCGGATCTGGTCGGGGCTGATCGTATCACTGCGTCCCGTCCCGACATCCAGGGCCGTAAATGTCGTGTCGGATGTCAGCGTGAACGTGCGGATGGTACCATCTTCCTCTACGAGAATCCGCTGCCCGTCAACGCGCAGGACGCGACCCTCGACGACCGATGGCGCCACGGGCGCCGGTTGTTGCGGCACGGGCGTCCGTCGCGGCACGCGCACGGGCGGCTGGACCGGCAGGGCTGTGGTCCCTGAGGTGATGGTTACGACGCGGGTGGCGTTATCCCAGTCCACCTGAGCCCCCATCGCCTCACTCACGAAGCGGAGGGGCACGAGTGTTCGCCCCCCAACGATCGTTGCAGGGACATCGAGGAACACCACGCGGCCGTCTACGGTCGCCTGTCGGCTGCCGATGGCCAGCTGCACCTGTGTATCACCGCGCTGCGCGGTGACAACGTTCGTTGCAGGGTTCCACAACACGGTGGCTCCAAGGTACTCGAAGACGCCTCGAAGCGGAACGAGAACCCGGCCGCCGGCCATGATCGGCGACTGGTCAAACCTCATCAGTTGGCCGTCGACCACTACGCGCGCAGTCTGCGCAAGGGCCGGGACGGCCGGTAGGGCGACAACGGCAAGGATCAAACCCAGAGCGACTGAAATGAAACGCAGTATCATGTGCGATTCCTCCATTCCGGGCTGACGGGAGTCAAGCGGGTCATCCGTATCTGCTCGCTCACCGTCGCCCTCCTTCGAGTCCACATCTTTTTGGGGGTGGAGGAGACAACCGTCCCCTCCTTTCGTACCTGAGTGCGGTCGGAGCGCAGATCGCCCCGGCCTGGCGGGTCGTCTGGACCTCGTTCTCGCGCCCGTCTACTGCCTGAAGCCGTGCGAAACTCCCGTCCGGGTGATGATGCCGCCAGCCGGGTTCGGGGCACAGTCGTTTACGTTGACCCACCCGCCGTTGCGGTTGCCGGCGAACACCATCAGGTGCGTCGCGCCGTCGTCGCTGCCCATCGCGCTCAGCGGTGTCGTCACGGTCAGCGTGCTGCCGTAAACGGACACCGTGGCCTCCCCAGTTACCACCCAGGAGGCGTTGATCACGTTGTAGTTGCCGTTCACCAGCCGGTCGGCCGGCGCGCCACCACCCTGGCCAAGCACCAGGAAGTCCAACCCCGGCGTAGACCCCTGAGCGCCGCAGTCCATGGCTCCGCCCGTCGCAGGGTTCTTGTCGGTGTCGAAGCCGACGTTGAACGCCAGCTGCGCCCCGCCGACGTCCGGGCCGCTGCCCGGGGGCGGTAGGGTTACGACGGCGGTGAATACGATCTCGGCCTCCAGGGTGTCATAGCTGCCGTACGGCGGGTTGTCAATGCGCCGGGTCTCGATCCGGAGGACGTCGCGCACGATGGCGGGCCCTATTGCATCGCCGGCCCCGTCGAAGTGCTGGCCGACGATCGTGGGGAGCTGCACGGTCCCCAACGTGCCGCAGGCGGCGACGAGTAGGACCGACGTTGTCAGCAGGACAACGAATCGAATCACGGGTGCTCACCTCCTCAGTTTGTGTGACAGGTCCCCGGATACCCTGCTGCCAGAGCCGTCTCGCAGTCCTCCTTTCCCCGGGGGCGCTCTCATAGACATGA
This sequence comes from bacterium, assembly GCA_031082185.1. Classification (NCBI taxonomy): domain Bacteria; species bacterium. Next base: position 3,898 of record JAVHLI010000032.1, read on the forward strand.
GTAAACCGGGCCGCGTTGAACGAGAGCTGAAAGGGCTGGGTTTGCGCCCCACCCATTGAGTGTGGACCTCCGCTGATCCGTCATCACGCTCAAACCAGCATCAATGAATACGTTCGAAGCATGCCAAAGGTTTCCAGTAGACGGGCGAATCGGAAGTCCGGGTCGAGATCGCGCGTTCGCTTCTTCGTCACTCTCCACCCCCCGAAGAACTCGACGTCGGTCCAGACGTCCACACTGCTACACCGGCTCGTGACCGATACGGTTGGCCGCCAGAGGTGCAGCCTATCGGAAGAAGATCAGCCAGACAAGGACAATCAAAACCAC
>JAVHLI010000033.1 GCA_031082185.1 bacterium
CGAAGACCGGTCATTCTGGAAACTCGCGGGCGCCCGCGCCGCCCTCGCGAAAGAGAAGAACTGGCAGAGATTTGTGCAGCCCTATCTCTATCGACCCTTTGACCAAGTGTGGCTCTTTGCGATGAAGCCGTTTGTTCACCGACTGCGCCTCAAAGTAATGCAACATCTGCAACGCCCGAATATTGCGATGTGCGTTGGACGCGCAGGGCTGGTCACCAGTGGCCCGTGGGACCTAGTGTTCTGCACGAAGTACATGTGTGACCACAACATCTTCTATCGCGGCAGCAGCACGAACTTCCCGCTGTATCTTTATGAGGACGGCAAGTCCGTGGATCTGTTCTTGGAGAATGAGACACGAAGACCGAATCTGTCCTCCGGGTTCACTAAGGCACTTGCCAGTAAACTCAACATCCGATTCGTGACGAGCGCGCATGGGGATCTGAAGAGGACCGTCGGAGCGTTAGATGTATTCCACTATGTCTATGCGATCCTTCACTCGCCCACCTACCGTTCGAGATACGCGGCATTTCTGAGAAGGGACTTTCCTGTGATACCTCTCACCAAGGACGTGAAACTTTTCAACGCCTTGGTCGGGAAGGGCCAGGAATTGACTGACCTTCATACGATGGGATCGTCGAAACTGAGTGCTGCCGTTACTGCATTCCCTGTCGCGGGGTCGAACATCGTGACCAGGGTGAAATATGAGCCAGATCAAGCGCGCGTATACATCAACGACAAGCAGTTCTTTGAGGGCATCCCTTCGGATATTTGGCAGATGACAATTGGGGGCTTCCCTATTTGCGGCCAGTGGTTGAAGGATCGCAAGGAGCAGACTCTCAGCTATGATGACATTCAGAAGTACCAGCAGATCATCGTGGCGCTTCGAGAGATGAGTCGGGTGATGGATGAGATAGATGACATTATTCCCTCTTGGCCTCTCGAATGAACGGGTGGCCTTTCTCGGTCAACTGGTTTAGTCGGTCGGCTGGACCGCGCCTCCAGCAGCGCCGGAAGCGTACGATGCCTCGCCTTTGCTACCGAATCGACCTCACCGCTCCGCCGCTCGAACTGGCGGCCCAGGCCCTCACCGTCGCTAGAATCCAGGAGCATGCGCGGACGCGTGGGCTCACCGTGGACGAACGCGAGACCGCGTACAGCAGGGAGTTCGTGCTCATGATTTCGGCGGAGCGAATGAACGACGTTCTCTGGGACCTCGACCTCGCGGGGCTGTTGAAGCCGAACCAGAGAATCACGGGAGATCCTGCGCTGCATGTGAAGCTGGAAGAGCGGTTCTCCTGGCTGGAGTGGTCCGACGCTCAGGATGTTGAACCGACATGAGCCTGTGCAGGGCCATTCGGCGATGCCCGGCGTTCCTCGTGTAAAGGACAATTGACATGCCAGGGAAACGAATCGCGCCGCTCCGGAGCAAGGCAGAAAGGGAGCGTCATATCTTTCGCCTTTTCGCCCGGGCCGTGCCTCTTGCCATCAAGCCAAACTCCGTGCGCTCCGGGCGTGGCGACCGTGCACCTGACATCCTCTGTCGTCTCTCCACCGACGAGCGCGTCGCTTTCGAATTGGCACAAATCATCGACGAGGACTTTGCGAAGGGTTTCAGCGACACCCTGAGGCTCAAAGTTGCGCTCGACGAGACCCTTGCAGGTTCTCCTGCCCCGTTCAGAGATGCGTTCGCTCAGATGTTCTCCAACTCGTTGATCGGCCTTTTCTTTGGAAACCATCTAACGTTGCAACGCCGCCGAGCAGCTCTAAAGCCGCTCTTAGAATACATAGGCACTTTGGGACCAAATGCGGTGGGCGAGTTCTTCCCGAGTCAGCCCCCTCTTCGAGACGTGGTTAGGATGGTGACCGTCTTCCGCGGCGCGTTCACCGGACCCGTCCTCGAACCTGTCGGCGGCGGCTTTATCGGAAACCCAATCCTCGCCGTTCTTGAGGGCAAGTTCCGGAAGGTGTACCCGACGTGCCTCCCCATTGAACTTGTGGCGTACTACGATCTACAACTCGAACCCCCGCTCTCGATCTGGGAGCCTGAGGTCTCCCGCTACGCCCCAGAGGCCCTGCCAAAATCCCAATTCCGCCGCGCCTGGGTTTTCTCGGTTGCTTCGGGGCAGATACTGTACGTTCATCCCTCGCTCCCGTAACGCCATCGCTCTCCGACGGACCGGTAATTCGCAGCCCCGGCACCTAACATGCGTTAGGTGCGGGCAACAGAGCGAGTCGATAGGAGTCATGCCCTGTCGGCTCGGGACGCCAAGTCAGGCGCCCTTCCCGTCATCCTTGGACATAGCAGCGAGGGCAGCCTCGACATCGGCAGTAGTGATCTCCACAAAGCCGCTTGCGAGGTACGCCATGTTCTCGCTCCGATCCGGCGGCGCCAGTTCGACCAATCTGTGTACGACACGGCAGGCGGTGTTGTGCGCCCACCGGATGCCCTCGGTGCAACTGATCTTGCCCATCGCCAAATAGTCGGCCGGCTGGGTTTTCTCTGGCTTCGGAAGCGCGATTCCCCTCTGCTCAAGATCCCGTAGCAACCCGAGAGGGAGCCCAGCCATCTTGTAGTGAACGATCTCGTTGCGTAGCCTGACCAGCATTTGGAAGTCCTGGAACGGCTGCGTGTTGCGTGGCATCGTGCGCCCCACGTGGATCTGGGGCAGCAATTGGATCTTGAGTAGGAGGTCAAGTCGTTCTACCTCCTCACTGTCGAAGAGATCCAGGGGTGTGGCGCCGAAGCCCATCTGGGAGAGCGGGCTAATCATGGTTTCGTTCAGGAACGCCTCCACTGAGGCAACGGCGATTACATAAGCGGGGTAAGCGTGCGGTGTGTAGCCGTTGTTGCCGTGGCGGACGCCTCTCCCTGTGAGCATGTACCGGAGAGAGAGTTCGAAGAGCAACCGGACATGAGCGATCAGGTGCGTTGAGATTGTGCTGCCGCCTTGAGACCTGTTCATGAAAGGGAAGTTCGGCGGGTAGCTAGGTGAGTCCTATCGGCACGCTTGAGGTGCAAATGAGGTGCAGACCTCGCGAAACGCCGCTTAGAATGCGGTCCCTGACCATGGGGTCAGGTCTTCAAATTCGGTCGCTCCGTCAGAACCCGTTAGAGACCCCTCACCAGGGTCCGCGTTCAATACTGGCCCCGGCCCGAGCGGCCCACCGGCGCCAACGGAGGCCAAGCAGCGGGAAGCGAGGCGGTCGATGGGGGGCGGCAGACCCGCGGCCGCCAGGTGTCGGACGGCCCTGGGCACCCGCTTCCTGCTTGCGCATTGCTCACATTGGTTCGCAGTGTAGCGACGGTGGATAGCGGCTACTAACCATCAGCGCTACCTGCTGGCACGCCTGCCGGGTCGGGAACGGTCCCGCCACGAACACTGTCCGATAACTGGTGGTTGTGCTGTACGTGGGACCGCCAACCCGGGGCTGAATTACCACTCGCTCGTGGTAGACCAACACCCACAGTCCCTCGGGCGCTCTGGGAGAGACCGGGTGTGGCCTAGGTATTGGAGCAGACCTCGGCGTTGGCGTTGGTGTTGGTGCTGGACTTGGGCGAGACGGAGTGTTTTCCGCTCGGCACTCAAGGCCGGTCTTTTCCGGTTGCCTCGCCAGCTCCCTGAGACACGAGTCCAGTGAATCGTACGCGCCGAGCATCGCAACGATGTTGCCCTGCCGAACGTGCACGAGGTAGTAAATCGTCGCGGCGTGGGCAGGCGTGGCAGTCAAGAGGACGGCCAGTAGGGTCACGAGGCTGAGCAGCCGTCGCACTTTCCCCCCCTCCGCGCCGTCATTGAGAGCAGGTCGCAGTCCGAGGCGATGAGACAGACTTGTGCGGCGCATGAACTGGCTCCCCCTTCACCTACCGCCTTGATTGCCTGATTGAAGGGACCCGGTAGAGCTCGGAGGTCTCCTAGGCGAGGCGCCGCCCAGTACGGGCACGTTCAGAACAGGCTCGATTGTCGTCCTCACCTTGGGCACCTCCGCTAGTGCCTGCTCGTTGGGGACCTACCTTCGACTCAAAGCGCCTGCTACCCTCCTGCTACCCTATCCGGAGAAGGCGCGATGGCTGGAACCCGCGTCGGGACTGGGGTTTCGGCCTTGCTCCCCGGGCTTTTAACCCGCGCGTCGGGGGTTCGAGTCCCTCAGGGCCCACCAGGCAGG
>JAVHLI010000034.1 GCA_031082185.1 bacterium
GCCTTCCCTAGCGCGACGTTCCATGGCTTCTGAAGGAACTGCGGGAGGACAACATGGCAGGGAAGAAGCGGTTCACCATCGCAGAGGCCAGGCAGATCGGCGAGGAGCTCGGCGTTGACTGGACCCAGTTCGACGTCAAGCAGTACAGGATGGGACTGGACGTCGAGCTGGAGCACGGCGCGAGGGATCGAGAGACCAACGTAACAAACGACGATCCCGTGCTCACTGGCAAGATTGCCTTGGCACACTTGAAAGAATTCGCCGATTACTACACGCGGCTCGGCGAGATGGAGGAGGAGGCCATGCGTGGCCGACGCCGACGCTGAGATACCATTCCCCTCTTGGAGCACGGTGAGCGGTTTTGAACAGACGGCAGATCCTTGCCCGGCCACGTCTTGTTTGGCTAGCGAAGGGAGGTGTGCAAAGTGAGTATTCCGACGTGGATCATCGTCGGGATGATCGCCTGCTGGATGGAAAAGCGTGCGGTGCCGGAAGATGGCCCCGGCGGCATCCTCGAGAATCTCATCATCGGGGTCGTCGGCGCGCTCGCTGGCGGATGGGTCTTCTGTTCCTTCGGCCGGCTAGGAGACTCGAGCGTAGGAGCCTTCACCGGGGCTGTGATTTCTCTCTGGATCCTCCGGGCGCTGACCAGGAGTTGGGCTAGAGTCCAAGCGTGATAGGGTAATCGCGGCGGGAGTCCGCGGGGTTCGGCAATGATGTCACCACACCTCAGGGAAGTATGATCCGTGAAACCAGAAACTGCAGCGATGGTCAAGCATGGAGTTTGGGGCCTGGTTATTGGGGCAATCATCACCATGATTATCGGCTTTGCGTGGGGCGGTTGGTCAACCGGGGGCAGTTCCCTACGGATGTCCGATGAGGCGGTCTTGGCGACGCGGGCGGCGATCTGCGTCGCCCAATTCATGAAGCAACCGAACGCTCAAGGGAAACTCACAGAACTGAAGGACATAAGTTCCTGGAGAGATCCGCCTTCATTGAAAAGGGCGGCTGGGATAAGATGCCCGGGGAAGGGAAGGCTAGCTATACTGTAAGCCGAGCATGCGCCGACGGGCTTGAATTCCTGATGCAAAGATAGGCGCGGCTCGTTCGGGGGCTCTACGACCGTGGGCAGCTCGGTGCATCCGGGCGTGTCCCCGCTGAACCTCACGTCGATCACTTCGGGGTATCCAAGAATGTAAGTTGAACGTCGTCTCTGTGGTTGTATCGGAAACCCCAGCCTGCAACGTTCTTCCGCTCGGAACAGCCTCGCCTGCCTGGTATTCCTTGGCGGATACACCAAGCTCCGTTGAAGGAGGGTACCTTGCGATGCGGCAGAAACGGCGCGGTGAACACATACGGGAAATTCAGACAACCTGCATCAGAACACTGCGCCAGGAGATCGCGGGTCTAGTCGTGCAGGACGACGTTCAGGAGTGCACTGTGCACTCGCAACTCACCGTTGTACTCAATGAGGCCCAACTGCCTGAACCTGTTCATAAAGAAGCTCACACGTGCCCGCGTCGTGCCGATGATTTCCGCCAAACTCTCTTGGCTGATCTTGGGAACCACGATCTCCGCCTCTCGGTCCTTGCCAACGTGAGCCAGCAGTAAGAGCGTCCGCGCCAGCCGTTTCTCGCTCGAATTGAACAGTTGATCGACCAAGTCCTCTTCAATGCGAACATTGCGGGACAGCACATACGACATGAACAGATCTGAGAATGTGGGCTGGTCATGCAGCAAGCGGATCATGGCTTTCTTCTCGATCCTCATGACAGAGCCCTTGGTCGTCGCCGTCGCCGTCGCCATGCAAAGGTGCTGACCGGCCAGGCATCCCTCGCCAAAGAAGTCGTCTGGCTCTAACATCGCAATGGCCGCCTCTTTCCCCTGTCTGGACAGCACCGTGAGCTTGATCTTGCCCTTGAGAATATAGAACACAGCATCGGCAGAATCACCTTGCGAGAAGAGCGTCTGCTTCTCTCGAGATTCCAGAATGGTTCGGCCGTCTCCGGCTCTTGCGAGGAATGCCTTGAGGTCAAACCGCGGGGGCTTCTTGCTTATCATACGACGGCCTCCCTCAGGGTCATGTATTTCCGTGGTGCCGGGGGCTTGGTCCTCCCCGTAATAAGAATGGTCCGTGTGGCGTAGGTTGTCCGCCGGAAACTCGCGCGGCGACCGTCAGTCCGCTTCGGATGATGGCCCGGGTGCGTCGGCCCCGGCAGGTTGGGTAGGCTTGCGCTGGCGTGACGGAAGGAGCTCGGCGGCCGCCCGCAGGAACGCGAGTCCAGCCACCAGCGCGACCGGCACCACGAACGTCCATGCCATCCGCATCCGAATGTTCACGATAGCGAGTTCCGATTGAGCGATCCTGAGGCTTGTGTCGAGGACTTTCTTCAGCCCGGGGATATACTGGTCGTGGATGACCTTTGCCATACCCTGTCTCTGCCGGAACCACGTCCTGCGGTTCGCCTGCGTGGCCCTCTTCTCTTCCTGGGTCCATGACCCTGCGGCGACCACCAGACCGTAGAGCCCGTCCTCCCACTGCGTGTATCGGCGGTTCTGATTCTCAATCTCCTCGTAATACTGGCTCAGGTAGGAGAACATCCCCGGCGCTAGGGCAGTCGTGAGGGCCTCCGAGGAGGAGACGCTATTCCAGGTGTGGACCATGTATCTCTCGGGGGTTGGTATGAAGTCGCCCTTGAGCGCGACGGCCTTCGTGAACTCCTCAAGGTTCTTCTTCGCCCTTTGCCGGTTCACGTCCACCTCGTCCATTAGAGACGCGAGCATGGCGACCTGGCTCTTGTAGAGCCGCTCCTGGTCCCGGAGGGTCGAAGTGTACGTGACGACGACGAAGCTCAACGCCGCGCCGACGAGGGCCACCACAAGGCCGAAGCCCGGCCCCGCCGTCAGCCACTTCGACGAGCGCGGTTGTCCGGACGTTTCCTGTTGCATCTTCTCGCACCCTTCCGAGAGCCCGACCCCGGGCTGGTCCCCCCCTGGAGAGTCACTGCGGCTATCGGGAACCTTTCGCGGTGCGAGGCCGCAGTTCCCCCTCCCGTCGGCCGCCTGCGCCTCTCGCTGCCAGGCTTTCCTGTGGCTCCGGTTGCGGTTCGGGACGGTATGTTGCTCGGCCTCCTCACTCGCTTGCAGCGCGGCGATTAGACTTCGCCCCTATGCCCTTGGCTCCGCAGGCCACAGGTCAGGGCGGAAACGCTGGCGGGACGGGCCTCCCGGCGAGGGCTTCTAACGGGTTTCTACCGGATTCGGCCCGCCCATTCCTGATGCACGCCCCCTCGGCATGCGAGCACCTCGGTAGAGAGTCGGTTTCTACCGGGTTGCTAGCGGTCAGCCGTGCCCATTGTGGGCGGTTGCCGAATCGTCGCGGTCCCGCTTGCGTCCCTGCCAGACCTCAAGAAGAAACGTCGCCACAGTGACGGCGGCGTTTACCACCAGCCGGGCATGCGCCACGTCGGGTTCTGGTGCCTTGCTCCGCCCGTGGCCGGTCCCGTAGAGGTTGCGGACCTCAGCTACACCTGTGACCACCTGCGCGAGGTTGCTCAGGGTCCGGCCCGAAGGCTGGAACCCGCGTCCCTCTTGCTTTCTTGATGGTCGG
>JAVHLI010000035.1 GCA_031082185.1 bacterium
TTTCGCTACCTTAGGACCGTTATAGTTACGGCCGCCGTTTACCAGGGCTTCAGTTCAAAGCTTCTCCTCTTGCGAAGATGACTTCTCCCATTAACCTTCCGGCACCGGGCAGGCGTCAGTGCCTATACATCCTCTTACGAGTTCGCAGACACCTGTGTTTTTGCTAAACAGTCGCCTGAGCCTCTTTATTGCACCCACCTTGCGGTGGGACCCCTTCTCCCGAAGTTACGGGGCCACTTTGCCGAGTTCCTTAGCGAGGGTTATCTCGTACGCCTTGGTATCTTCTACCCACCTACCAGTGTCGGTTTGCGGTACGGTCATCCCATGTACTCCCTACGAGGGTTTTCTCGTCAGTGTGGAATCACTCAAGTTCAGCCTTACGGCCTTCCCCATCACACCTCAGCCTTAACGGGAAGCGGGTTTACCTACTTCCCAGCCTCAGTGCTTGGACCTGAACCATCACCAGGCTCAAACTATCCTCCTGCGTCACCCCTTCAGTCAAACGCACACAAGACGGTACTGGAATATTAACCAGTTGTCCATCAGCTACGCCTTTCGGCCTCGCCTTAGGCCCGACTAACCCTGGGCGGATGTCCCTTCCCCAGGAAACCTTAGGTTTACGGCGTCCTGACTTTTCATCAGAATTTGCGCTACTTATGCCGGCATAATCTCTTCTGCTACCTCCAGCCCCGGTCACCCGGAACCTTCAACGGCCTACAGAATGCTCCCCTACCACTCCCGGATTGTGACTAAAACCCACAATCCGGAATTTTAAATGTTAGATGTTGAATGCTGAATGAAAAACTTCTTCATCCAACACCCAAAACTCAACATTCAACACTCCGATTGTGAACTTTGTTCACAACCCGGAAGTCCGTAGCTTCGGTAGTATGCTTAGCCCCGTTAAATTTTCGGCGCGATGTCGCTTGACCAGTGAGCTGTTACGCTTTCTTTTAATGATGGCTGCTTCTAAGCCAACATCCTGGCTGTCTCCGCAACACCACATCCTTTACCACTTAGCATACCCTTAGGGACCTTAGCTGACGGTCTGGGCTGTTTCCCTCTCGACTACGAATCTTAGCACCCGCAGTCTCACTCCCAGCGACCACCTCCATGGTATTCGCGGTTTGGTTGGGTTTGGTACCCCATTCGAGGCCCTAGCCCATCCAGTGCCCTACCCCCATAAGGTTGCACTGAGGCTGTACCTAAATACATTTCGGGGAGAACCAGCTATCACCAGGTTTGATTGGCCTTTCACCCCTACCCACAGTTCATCCGAGCTTTTTGCAACAAACATCAGTTCGGGCCTCCACGAAGTCTTACCTTCGCTTCACCCTGACCATGGGTAGCTCACCTGGCTTCGGGTCTACTGACACAAACTCACTCGCCCTGTTAAGACTCGGTTTCCCTACGGCTCCATCCCTGAAGGACTTAACCTCGCTTGTGCCAGTAACTCGCCGGCTCATTAATCAAAAGGCACACCGTCATCCCGTATTACTACGAGACTCCGATTGCTTGTAAGCATACGGTTTCAGGTTCTATTTCACTCCCCTCACCGGGGTTCTTTTCACCTTTCCCTCACGGTACTTGTCCACTATCGGTCATCAGTAGAGTGTTTAGCCTTGGAGGATGGTCCCCCCAGCTTCCCACAGGATTCCTCGTGCCCTGTGGTACTCAGGATACCGCTTCGGTTTCCACAGCATTGCGCCTACGGGACTGTCACCCCCTCCGGTCGCCCTTTCCAGAGCGTTCAACTATACTGTGGTGTTCCTACTTACGCGGTCCTACAACCCCCCTCCATAAACAGAAATGTTGAATGTTGAGTGTTGTATGTTAAATGAAAAAATTCATTCAACCCAACATCCAGCATTTAGCATTCAACACTTGTATTTATGGAGGGGTTTGGGCTCTTCCCCGTTCGCTCGCCGCTACTCAGGGAATCTCGTTTGATTTCTCTTCCTCCGGGTACTGAGATGTTTCACTTCCCCGGGTTCGCCTCACTACCCTATGTATTCAGATAGTGATATCCTGACTTTCCTCAGGATGGGTTGCCCCATTCGGACATCCACGGATCTACGCTCACTCGCAGCTCCCCGTGGCTTTTCGCAGCCTGCCACGTCCTTCTTCGCCTCCTGATGCCATTGGCATCCACCATATGCCCTTCCTAACTTGACCCTTCTTACTATTCCCTTCTGTTGTCAAAGAACAAAATATATAAAACTAAAAAAGTAGGCCGCCGCTGTTTTCTGTAAAACGTTTCAAACCGTTCTCACGGCTTGAGCTTTCCTTAGAAAGGAGGTGATCCAGCCGCAGGTTCCCCTACGGCTACCTTGTTACGACTTCACCCCAATCACCGGTCATACCTTAGATAGCTGCCTCCCTTACGGGTTAGCTCACCAGCTTCGGGTACAACAGGCTTTCGTGGTGTGACGGGCGGTGTGTACAAGGCCCGGGAACGTATTCACCGTGGCGTGGCTGATCCACGATTACTAGCGATTCCACGTTCACGGAGTCGAGTTGCAGACTCCGATCCCAAC
>JAVHLI010000036.1 GCA_031082185.1 bacterium
GAACGAGTGATCGGGGATTATCAGAACAGGTGATCGATTTGCCTCAGAATCCGCAACTGACCGGTCTTGTGTCCCTGCAATCTAGATCTGGCCCCATCTGGCGGTCCACACGGTCAACCAACTCGACGAACTGACTTGACGTGATGTAACTTTCGAGTTACTGTGACGTCGTGACGATGGAATCGGCGACTGGCCCGTGGGAGCTTGTGTTCTATGAGACTGGCGAGGGCAACCGTCCGGCCGAAGTGTGGCTGCGGGAGCAAGGCCCGAAGGTCCAGGCACGGTTCGCTCGGATCTTTGATCTGTTGGAGGAACACGGCACCAGCGTCAGGGAGCCGTACGTCGCGCACCTTCGGGGCAAGATCTGGGAGGTACGCGTCGAGCACGCCAAGGTCCAGCGCCGCGTGTTGTACTTTGCCGCGCCGGAGCGGAAGTTCGTCCTGTTGCACGGCTTCGTCAAGAAGACTCAGAGGACTCCGTCGAGGGAGATTGGCGTGGCGGAGCAACGCATGCAGGACTACACGGCACGACTCGGGAGGGATTGAGATGGCAAGGCTCAGCCGCCCTTGGAAGGAACTGAAGCAGGATCTCTACCGGGACCCCGAGTTCCGGAAGGCTTACGATGAGCTGGAGCCCGAGTTCCAGCTTGCTCGGGCGATCATCGCACTTCGGGCCGCCAAGGGGCTAACCCAGGAAGAGATGGCTGAACGAGCCGAGATCAAGCGGCCGATGCTCAGCCGGCTCGAGGGCGCCAAGGACCTCCCTACGCTTCCTACGCTCGCTAGGCTGGCTGCCGCCATTGGAGCCAGAGTGGAGGTTCGCTTCGTCGACAGGAAGAACCGGGAGCTCAGACGTATCCCGCCGATTCGGGTCGGGCGCAAGCCTGTGGCCGAGACGAGAAAAGGGTCCGGCAATGTGCGCTCGCACTCATGAACCACAGTACTAAGCCACCCGGACGGCAATCTCCGAAACGGGGTGAACCACCCTCCCGGCACCACGAAAACCCTGCAATACACAACAGTCAAACCGTGGCTCGGCCGCCACACCGACCCAATCTGGCCTACGGCTCTTGAGGTGCGGGTTCGACATGCTCTGGCACAGAAGTCTCGTCGTCGGCCAGAAGATCCGTGAAGACCACGAGGTTGTGGTGGTTGCCGGCGGCGGACGGCACGATCAGAGCGTCGAAGCCAGCACGTCGCGCGGCGCGGCCGAGGTCCTGCGTGGCGCCCCACTCGTTGGAAACAAGGTCTTCCCGCAGGATACACAACTTGTCCCGTGTGGACGGGTCGGTGAGGTCCAAGGCCTTGGCGACACGGACCTTGATGCGCGCATGCCAGTACCGCACACGCACCCCAGGCCGCCGCAGCATCTCGGCCCGGCACGCGGCCGGACTCTCTGAGAGATAGAGGGCACCGTACTCGCGACGGGGGTTGTAGCGACCGCCGTGCTCGAGCGCGCCTTGATCGCTGTCTGCGTCGTCCTTGTGAAGCTCAGCGACGAAACGGTGCCATACTCCCTCAACGCGCCGCGGTCGCAGGCCGGCCATGGCCGCCTCGAGACGGCGCAACCGGTCGGTCGTCATACGGGGTTACGAGGGGATACCGTGGAGAATCCGGCCGAGCAGGTCGTAGACCTGCCGGGTGCCGAACGGAGGGTCCTCCAGCAAGACCTGGCGGGGGGTCTTCCCGCGGAGGTCGGGCTGGGGCGAGTTGAGGAACCGCCGTCGATCCTCTTCGGTCGGCGCCACCCCCTGCAGCATGCGGGAAATCACGATCAGATAGCGTGCTGTCTGCGCGTGCAGGGGTCGGACTCTGGAAGAACTTCGGTTCTCCCACCTCGACACGGTCTCGGGGCGGACTTGGCCGAGAGCCCGGCCGGCTTCGACCTGGGTGAGGCCGAGTAGCACACGGGCCTTTCGGAGCTTTTGAGGCGGAATAGTATCTACGGCCATGCTCACCGGTGCGCCCTCCGGTTTCATCTTGACATACATCAAGTTAGGAAGCAACCCCAAAGCGAGGAGGGAGACTGTCAAGCCCAGGGTAGCACTTCCCTTGGCCTATGATGTTGGTGTTCGA
>JAVHLI010000038.1 GCA_031082185.1 bacterium
CTCCTTTCTAAGGAGCAACGGAGACCGGGACTAACCCTCCCGCCTCTCCTCACTCCCAGGTCGATCCACGGGTCCATCCCCCCCTCCCTCTCGCTGTTCGGTCTTCAGGGACCAGGTGTTGTTCCTGCACCTTGAAAACTACACAGGGGAAGAGCACACAGGTGAGCCGGCGAGAGCCGGTAAACCGGGGGTGCGCGCGTTAGGGTGAGGTCAAGCTAGTAAGGGCACACGGTGGATGCCTATGGCGCCAAGAGCCGATGAAGGACGCGGCGAGCTGCGATAAGCCTCGGGGAGCCGCAAACAGGCTTTGATCCGGGGATATCCGAATGGGGCAACCCGCTCCGATTAATATCGGGGCATCTATGGCTGAATACATAGGCCATAGAGGCGAACGAGGGGAACTGAAACATCTTAGTACCCTCAGGAAAAGAAAGCAATAGCGATTCCCTTAGTAGTGGCGAGCGAAACGGGAACAGCCTAAACCGTAGTTGCTTCGGCAAGTACGGGGTTGCGGGACCACAATGTGGGATGCGGATAGTTAGTTGAACAGGCTGGAAAGCCTGGCCATAGAGAGTGATAGCCTCGTAAGCAAAAACTTGAAGCGCCCTAGTGGTATCCCAAGTACCACGGGACACGGGAAATCCTGTGGGAATCTGGGAGGACCATCTTCCAAGGCTAAATACTACCTGACGACCGATAGTGTACTAGTACCGTGAGGGAAAGGCGAAAAGAACCCCGGGAGGGGAGTGAAATAGAACCTGAAACCGTTTGCTTACAAGCAGTGGGAGTCCGCCGCAAGGTGGATGACTGCGTGCCTTTTGTATAATGAGTCAGCGAGTTACTCTGTGTGGCAAGGTTAAGCCGTGAGGCGGAGCCGTAGCGAAAGCGAGTCTGAAATGGGCGTATTAGTCGCATGGAGTAGACCCGAAGCCGAGTGATCTATCCATGGGCAGGGTGAAGTCTCGGTAACACGAGATGGAGGCCCGAACCAGTGTAGGTTGAAAACTGCTTGGATGACCTGTGGATAGGAGTGAAAGGCTAATCAAACTCGGTGATAGCTGGTTCTCCCCGAAATATATTTAGGTATAGCCTTGCAAGTTAAGTAACGGAGGTAGAGCACTGGATGGGCTAGGGGTCTTACCGGACTACCAAACCTAACCAAACTCCGAATGCCGTTAACTTTAATTGCAGGAGTCAGACTACGGGTG
>JAVHLI010000039.1 GCA_031082185.1 bacterium
ACTTATACCGGCATTCTCTCTTCTGCCTCGTCCACCAGTCCTCGCAGTCTGGCTTCTACCTACTACAGAATGCTCCCCTACCAATCCAGGATTGCTCCTGAACTCCGTGGCTTCGGTACCATGCTTGAGCCTCCTTACATTTTCGGTGCAAGCTGTCTCGACCAGTGAGCTATTACGCACTCTTTCAAGGATGGCTGCTTCTAAGCCAACCTCCTGGCTGTCTGAGACCTCTCACTTCCTTTACCACTTAGCATAGATTGAGAGACCTTAGCCGACGGTCTGGGCTGTTTCCCTCTCGACTATGAAGCTTATCCCCCACAGTCTGACTGCCCAGGTATATTGCGCAGTATTCGGAGTTTGATGGAGTTCGGTAACCCGGTAAGGCCCCTAGCTCTGTCAGTGCTCTACCCCTGCGCATAAACCCTGAACGCTAGCCCTAAAGCTATTTCGGGGAGAACCAGCTATCACCAGGTTCGATTGGCATTTCACCCCTATCCACACCTCATCCGACGTTTTTTCAACAACGATCAGTTCGGACCTCCACACGAGTTTAATCGTGCTTCATCCTGGACATGGATAGATCACCTGGCTTCGGGTCTACTGCATATTACTTGGCACCTTGCGGTGCCGTGCCCTATTAAGACTCGCTTTCGCTCTGGCTCCGTACTTCACGTACTTAACCTCGCAACATACAGTAACTCGCCGGTTCATTCTACAAAAGGCACGCAATCACACTCGTTACGGGCAAGCCCGTAACATCGTGCTTTAACGGCTTGTAAGCACGCGGTTTCAGGTTCTATTTCACTCCCCTCCCGGGGTTCTTTTCACGCTTTCCCTCACGGTACTTGCTCGCTATCGGTCGGAAATTCGTATTTAGCCTTGGATGATGGTCCACCCGGCTTCCCATAAGGTTTCACGTGCCTCATGGTACTCAGGACTGAATTAGGAAGACTCTCCATTTTCGCCTACAGGGTTATCACCTTCTATGACGGAGCTTTCCAGCTCGCTTCGACTAACGCAGAGTTTTCTGACTTCCCGATAGTCCGGCAGGACTATCACACCCACTCCTACAACCCCCGCTGAACAACGACTGCCGCCTATTACATCCAGCAGGTTTGGGCTCTTCCCCTTTCGCTCGCCACTACTTGGGGAATCTCGGTTGATTTCTTTTCCTCCAGGTACTGAGATGTTTCA
>JAVHLI010000040.1:0-306 GCA_031082185.1 bacterium
GAAACATCTTAGTAACCTGAGGAAGAGAAAGCAAAATTAGCGAACCCCCCAGTAGCGGCGAGCGAACCGGGGCGAGCCCAAACCGCGTACGTGTTAAAGCCTGCCGGCGTTGCGTATGCGGGGTAGTGGGAGATATCCGGAGGTAGCGGCAGTAACTTCGGGGAGACAATTCGACCTTAGAAGAATTCGGCTGGAAAGCCGAGCCACAGAGGGTAAAAGCCCCGTATTCGAAAAGGTCGTATTGGCCCTGGGATATCATCCCAAGTACCGCGGGACACGTGGAACCCCGTGGGAATTCGCGAGGAC
>JAVHLI010000040.1:316-1193 GCA_031082185.1 bacterium
AAGAGGGTGAAAGTCCCGTAAACGAAATTGCGACTTCTCCGATTGAGAAGAGTACGGCGAGGCAAGTGGAACCTTGTCGGAAGAGGGGAGGACCATCTCCCAAGGCTAAATACTACCTAGTGACCGATAGTGAACCAGTACCGTGAGGGAAAGGTGAAAAGCACCCCGGAAGGGGAGTGAAATAGAACCTGAAACCGTAAGCCTACAAACAGTCGGAGCACTATTCGGTCGTTGGTCGTCAGTGGTCAGTAGTCGGATTAGGGTTAGAATTTAGGGTTTTGAGTAACCCGGAAGGAAGACCCGAGAGTCCGGCGACTGATTACCGACGACTGACGACTGAAGTGTGACGGCGTACTTTTTGTAGAACGGGCCAGCGAGTTACTGTTGCAGGCAAGGTTAAGGGAGCGATCCCGGAGCCGCAGCGAAAGCGAGTCTTAACCGGCGCCATAGTCTGCAGTAGTAGACCCGAAACCGAGTGACCTACCCATGTCCAGGGTGAAGCGCCAGTAAAATGTCGTGGAGGCCCGAACCGACCGTCGTTGAAAAGGCGGCGGATGAGGTGTGGGTAGAGGTGAAATGCCAATCGAACTCGGAAATAGCTGGTTCTCCCCGAAATAGCTTTAGGGCTAGCCTCGGGTTATAGAGAGACGGGGGTAGAGCACTGGTTGGGCTAGGGGCCTTCACCGGTTACCGAACCCATTCAAACTCCGAATACCGTTTTCTCGTTACCCGGGAGTCAGACTACGGGTGCTAAGATTCGTGGTCAAAAGGGAAACAGCCCAGACCGTCAGCTAAGGTCCCCAAGTTAGACTAAGTGGAAAAGGATGTGGAGCTGCACAAACAGCCAGGATGTTGGCTTAGAAGCAGCCACCATTTA
>JAVHLI010000041.1 GCA_031082185.1 bacterium
CAAAAACGGCTTGTCTATCGGCCGGTCTGGCGTCGGGATATAACTGTCTATCGCATCCAGCAGTTCCAGTATGCTCTTGTACTCCTCTGCCCCCTGGTCCGTGCCCTGGCTCTCCATCGCCTTCAGTGCACTGCCCCGAATTACCGGTATCTTGTCCCCGGGAAACTGATACTTCGTCAGCAACTCCCTCATCTCAAGCTCCACCAAGTCCAGCAACTCAGGATCATCCACCATGTCTACTTTATTCATAAATACTACAATGTACGGCACTCCTACCTGCCTCGCCAATAATATGTGCTCCCTCGTCTGTGGCATTGGCCCGTCTGCCGCTGACACCACCAGCACCGCCCCGTCCATCTGCGCCGCTCCCGTGATCATGTTCTTGATGTAGTCAGCATGACCGGGGCAGTCTACATGCGCATAGTGCCTCTTGTCCGTCTCATACTCTACATGCGCAGTCGCTATCGTTATGCCTCTCGCCTTCTCCTCAGGTGCGTTGTCAATACTGTCAAATGACCGGTATGACGCCTGCCCCTTGAATGAAAGTACCTTCGTGATCGCTGACGTCAACGTCGTCTTCCCATGGTCAACATGCCCGATCGTCCCTATGTTCGCATGCGGCTTTACCCTCTCAAATTTCGCCTTT
>JAVHLI010000042.1 GCA_031082185.1 bacterium
TATATAACTGTCCACCGCATCCATTAACTTCCATATCGGCCCGCAATTCACACAATCCTTCTTGCCGCAACTGCACTCCAGGGCCTTCAAGGCGCTCCCGGGCACTATCGGTATATCATCCCCAGGAAACTCATACTTCGACAACAGCTCCCTCAACTCCAGCTCCACTAACTCGATCAGCTCCGGATCGTCCACCATGTCCACCTTGTTCAAAAATACCACCATGCTCGGCACTCCCACCTGGCGCGCCAATAATATATGCTCCCGTGTCTGCGGCATCGGACCGTCATCCGCACCCACTACCAATATCGCACCGTCCATCTGCGCCGCTCCCGTTATCATATTCTTTATATAGTCGGCATGCCCGGGACAGTCCACATGCGCATAATGCCGCTTATCCGTCTCATACTCCACATGCGCCGTCGCTATCGTTATTCCCCTCTCCCTCTCCTCCGGCGCCTTGTCTATCTGATCAAACGGTATATGCTCCGCATATCCCGCCTTCGATAACACCGACGTTATCGCACTCGTTAACGTCGTCTTACCATGGTCTATATGCCCTATCGTCCCTATGTTTACATGCGGCTTCTTACG
>JAVHLI010000043.1 GCA_031082185.1 bacterium
CCGTAACTATAACGGTCCTAAGGTAGCGAAATTCCTTGTCGGGTAAGTTCCGACCTGCACGAATGGAGTAACGACTTGGGCACTGTCTCGGGAGAGGGCTCGGCGAAATTGCAACCCTTGTGAAGATGCAAGGTACCCGCAGCAAGACGGAAAGACCCCGTGGAGCTTTACTGTAACTTGGCTTTGGGTTTTGGTAAGTTCTGTACAGGATACGTGGGAGGCTGTGATGCTAGGTCGCAAGGTCTAGCGGAGCCAACGTTGGGATACCACGTTTAATTTACTGGGATTCTAACCGTGGGAGTTATCCTCTCATGAGACAGAGTCAGGCAGGCAGTTTGACTGGGGCGGTTGCCTCCCAAAGAGTAACGGAGGCGTTCAAAGGTCACCTCAGGTTGGTTGGGAATCAGCCGTTGAGTGCAAAGGCATAAGGTGGCTTGACTGCGAGACGGACATGTCGAGCAGATACGAAAGTAGGACTTAGTGATCCGGCGGTTCCGAATGGAAGGACCGTCGCTTATCGGATAAAAGCTACCCCGGGGATAACA
>JAVHLI010000044.1 GCA_031082185.1 bacterium
TTCAATGCTTCGCTTGCGCTGACATCTCCTCTTAACCTTCCGGCACCGGGCAGGAGTCAGCCCCTATACTTCGCCTTACGGCTTAGCAGAGACCTGTGTTTTTGTTAAACAGTCGCTTGGGCCTGGTCACTTCGACCCCAGCCAGCATTAAAACGCGTGATCTAACACCAGCCAGGGCACCCCTTATCCCGAAGTTACGGGGTTATTTTGCCGAGTTCCTTAGGAGAGGTTCCCTCGTCGCCTTAGCATTCTCTGCCCAACTACCTGTGTCGGTTTGCAGTACGGGCACCTAAATTCTCACTAGAAGCTTTTCTCGACAGTATGGGGTCAACCACCCACGGGTTCTTAGGCCCGCTGCCTTAACGCCTCAGGTTAGCGCCCGCCGGATTTGCCTAACGGACAACCCTACACGCTTAGCGCTAGCAACTCCAACGCCAGCTAGGTCTACCCTCCTGTGTCACTCCATCGCTCAAACGAATTTAGGTGGGGCCGGAATATGAACCGGCTGT